>JAJAZI010000150.1 GCA_026785785.1 Microbacteriaceae bacterium | reverse complement strand
GCGTCGAGGCCCCCGCCGCGCGGGAGGAAGCCTGGCGGCTGGGGGTTGTCGTGGTGGCCATGTGAGTCTCCAATCTGGAGCGCACACGCGCTCACATGCCGAGATTAGGGGACGCCCGCCGGTTCAAAATGAGCAAACGGGTGTTTGTGTGAGAACTCGAATCTGCATTGGCGCAGCCTGTGCCGCGGGCATGAAACCCCCGAGAAACGGATGGGTGTTTGTCATATTCGGTCATTCTCGGGTAGGTCGCGTGGATTTCCAGGTCAGCTGACGGTTGCGTCCACTGGCATCGTCAACTGATGTCAACGAGCTGGGAGAGATATCAACTGGCGTGGGAATCCGCAGGGCGCGCTGGCGCGACACGCCTGCGGGACACCCTCCCGCCGGCACAGTGCATAGCTCCCCTCATAGGCACATCGCTCGCTTCTCATCCTGGGCTGACTCACCAGGCCTTGTGTGTTTAAGTCCAAAGGGTCGTTGCGTGACTCTCATGCACCCGTTGTCAGAGCGGCGGGACGCGCCTACTATCGGCGCACCGCCATCGCTGGTGTTACCGACATCACCGACATCACGGGACGGGATCGGCCATGACCAAGTATCTGTTTGAAGCGAACTACGTTGGCGAGGGCATCACTGGCCTCATGCGCGAAGGCGGCACGAAACGGCGTGAGGCGGTCGTCGAAGCCCTGAGGTCCGCTGGCGGGTCGCTCGAGTGCTTCTACTACGCCTTCGGGGACACCGATGCACTCGGAGTCTTTGAGATTCCCGACGAGGCCGACGCACTCGCCCTCTCGCTCGTGATCAATTCGACGGGCGCAGTGAATCTCCGTCTGAAGCCGCTCCTGACGCCGGAGGACCTCGACGAGGCTGCCAAGAAGACGCCGTCGTACCGGCGTCCCGGGCGGTAACGGACGCCTAGCATTTCGGCACAATGGACTGGTTCAGTGCGGACGAGTACGAACTGGCGCGGCAGGTGCTCCAACGGCGGATCGCCGCGTGCTACCTGATCGCCTTCGTGTCGACGATCACCCAGTTCCCGGCGCTTCTCGGCGAGCGCGGGCTGCTGCCGGTGCCGCGCCTGCTCGCCCGCATCCGCTACCGGCAGTCGCCCAGCGTGTTCCACTGGCGCTATTCCGACCGGATGCTGCTCGCAATCTGCTGGATGTGCGCAGCCATCGCCGCCTCGCTCGTCATCGGTCTGCCGCAGCTTGGGCAGCCCTGGCTGCCGATGACCTCATTCCTGGTGCTGTGGGCCGCCTACCTCTCCATCGTCAATGTGGGGCAGACGTTCTACTCATTCGGCTGGGAGAGCCTGCTCGTCGAAGCCGGATTCATCGTCGCGCTCCTCGGCTCCCAGGAGATCGCCGCGCCGATCGTGATCATCCTCTTCACTCGCTGGCTCGTGTCCCGGCTCGAGGTGCTCGGCAACCACCTCGTGCAGCTCGGCGTGCCGATCTTCCCCTTCGCCCCGCAGCCGCTCGCCTCGATCGCCGCCACACCGTTTCCGACGACCCCGACGCGGGGGCGCGTTGGCGGGAGTACGAGTTCAAGGGCAAGCCGGGCGACCCCATGCGGATGCCGCGGCAATTCGCGCCCTACTATCTGAGGCTGGACTGGCAGATGTGGTTTCTCGCCCTCAGATCGCCCGACACCCGCTGGTTCCAGCGGATGCTGCTGCGCCTGCTCGAGCAGGACCGCCCGACCCTGCGCCTGCTGCGGGTGAACCCTTTTCGGATGCACCGCCGCGGTGGCTGCGCGCGCGGGTGTACGACTACCGGTTCACAGCCTGGGCGGAACGCAAGGTGAGCGGGGCGTGGTGGGTGCGAACCGAGATCGGGCTCCTCGTGCCACCGACGTCACTGCGCGGCTAGCGCGCCTGCAGGAGTCGCCGCCGCCGCCGGATCGTTGCACCCGCAGCTGCGCCGCAGCACAAGCGCGGACGGCAGGATGTCGTGGGTCTCGTCGAGGTTCGACTTGTCGAGGCGAGCGAGCACGCGCTTCATCGCCGTCTCGGCGATGCTCTGGATGCCGGGGTCGACGCTGCTGAGGCCGGGGAACGCCCGCGCGGCGAGCTCAGATCCGTCGAAGGACATGACGGCGATGTCGCCGGGCACATACAGGTTTGCCTCGCGCACAGCGCGGATGACGCCGACGGCCTGCATATCGGTCGTGACGAAGAAGGCGGTGGGTCGTCTGGACTCGAGGAGCTCCTTCGCCGCGAAGTAGCCGCCGTCGCGATCGTCGTTGCGCGCAATAAGACCGTCGTCGCAGGGGAGCCCGGCCGACTCGAGCGCGAAGCGCCATCCGTTCACCCGATCCTCGAGCAGGTTCGACACCGCGGCGGAACTGGAGACGCACGCGATGCGGGTGTGGCCGTGGACCTCGACGAGGTGCCGCACGGCTGTGGCCGCGCTCTCATAGCTCTCCGCGACAACCGACGACACGCCGAGCCCGTGGGGGATCGTGTCGAGAACGAGAATGGGGAGTCCGTTGGCGGCGATCTCGGCCAGGTGGCCTAAGTTCACGCCGAGCATGATGACCGCGTCCACCTGACGGTCGGCGTAGGTGCGCAGGTAGCGCTTCTCCCGCTCGAGGTCGTGCCCGACGGTGCCGACGAACAGCACATAACCGGAATCGTAGGCCATGTCTTCGATCGCGCGCACGAGAGACGCGGTGGCTGGGTTGTTGAGGTCGGGCACCATGAGCCCGATCGACATCGTCGAGGACCGGCGCAGTGCCTGCGCGATCGCGTTGGGGCGGTATCCGGTCTCGAGAATCGCCTGCTCGATGCGAGCACGGGCGGCCGCCGAAACCGGACGGGAACCGGGGTTGAGTACGTAACTCACCACGGCTGGCGAAACGCCAGCACGCCGCGCCACATCCGCCCGCGTCACTGCCACAGTGATCCCCTTGCCCCTCGTAGGCTAAGACTAGCCCCCGCCGCAGTGCGGCTTCAGCCTAGGCTGGGCGGATGTTCGATTTTCGCTCGGCCGATTGCACCGCGATCGCTGTGGGCCAATTTGCCCCGACTGTCGATCGGGCGGCCAATCTCGCGACGTTGAGAGATCTCGCATCACTCGCGGCGTCCCGAGGGGCGAAACTTGTCGTTTTTCCAGAATACTCAGCATTCTTTGAGGCCCAGCTGGGCCCGGAATCCGTCGCCGCGGCGGAACCGCTCGACGGGGAGTTCGTCGCCGGTCTCGCCGCGATCGCGAAGGTTCTCGGCGTGCACCTTGTCGCGGGCATGCTCGAGACCACGACCGATCCGGCACGCCTGTCGAATACGCTCGTCGCCGTCGATCCCGGCGGGGTGCTCATCGCGAAATATCGCAAGATGCACCTGTATGACGCGTTCGGCCAGCGCGAGAGCGAGTTCGTCGTCGCCGGGCCGATTGAGCCGCCCGAGACCTTCACCGTCGACGGTCTCACGATCGGACTGCAGACCTGCTACGACATCCGGTTTCCCGAAGTCACCCGGCGTCTCGCGGATGCGGGGGTGGATGTCGTTCTGCTGCCGTCGGAATGGGTGCGCGGGCCGCTCAAGGAACAGCACTGGCGCACCCTCGTCACGGCCAGGGCGCTCGAGAACACCGTCTACATCGCCGCGGCCGACCAGGCGCCGCCGATCGGCGCTGGCAACAGCATGATCGTCGACCCCATGGGGGTGGAGCTCGCGACGGTGGGCGAACAGACCGACGTAGGAATCGCCTGGGTGTCGAGGTCCCGGATCGAGGAGGTCCGAACCCGCAATCCCGCGCTCGCGCTGCGCCGTTTCGACATCACGGAGCGGTAGCGGGAGCTCCCGTCAGCGTGCAAGGCGCTCCAGCTGGGCGGATGCCCGTTCGAGCACCTCGACCCGCTTGCAGAACGCGAAGCGCACGAGCGAGCCGTACTCGTGCCGGTTCTCCTCGTGCACGAACGAGGTGAGAGGAATCGCCGCGACGCCCGCGAGCTCGGGGAGGGCGCGGCAGAACTCCGCGCTGTCGGGGTAGCCGAGCCCCGCAGCATCCGCGACGACAAAATATCCGCCCTTCGGCTGGGAGATCGAGAACCCCGCCGCCACGAGTCCGGCCGAGAGAACGTCGCGCTTGTGGCGCAGATCGTCGGCGAGTTCCTGGAAGTACGAGTCGGGCAACTGGAGTCCGACGGCGATCGCGGGCTGAAATGGCGCACCGTTGACGTAGGTGAGGAACTGCTTCACGGCCATGATCGCCGTCACCAGTTCCGGCGGGGCGGTGATCCATCCGATCTTCCACCCCGTGGTGTTGAACGTCTTCCCGCCGCTCGAGATCGTGACAGTGCGCTCGCGGGCCCCCGGCAGCGAGGCGATCGGGATGTGCGGCTCGTCGAAGATCAGGTGCTCGTACACCTCGTCGGTCACGACGATCGCGTCGTGCGCGTGGGCGAGCTCGACTATGAGCTCGAGTGTCTCGCGCGGGAGCACCGCGCCGGTGGGGTTGTGCGGATTGTTGATGAGAATGAGACGGGTGCGGTCGGTCACCGCCGCGCGCAAGTCGTCGTGATCGGGCAGGAAGTCGGGTGCGCGCAGCGGCACGGTGCGGTGGGTGGCCCTGCTCAGTCCGATCATGGCGGCGTAGGAGTCGTAAAACGGCTCGAGGGTGACGATCTCGTCCCCTTCGTCGGCGAGGGCAAGGATCGTGGCCGCCAGCGCCTCGGTGGCGCCCGCGGTGACGAGCACCTCCCGGTCGGGATCGACCAGGATGTCGTAGAAGCGCTCCTGGTGCTCGGCGATGGCCTCGCGCAGCACGGGCATCCCCGTGCCGGGCGGGTACTGGTTCATTCCGTTCGCGATGGCGCGCTGGGCCGCGACGAGCACCTCCTGGGGACCGTCCTGGTCGGGAAAGCCCTGGCCGAGGTTGATCGCCCCCGTGGCGGCCGCGAGCGCGGACATCTCCGCGAAGATCGTCGGGCGGAGTGTGCCGTCGTCGCCGAGCAGCATGGCGGCGCGGGCGGTTCGAGCCCAGGCTCCGGAGATCGTCATGGCCTCCAACCTATCGCGTGGATTGTGGATAGATCTGGCGCGAGATGCTCCCGGGGCCTAGCGTCGGCTCATGAGGAAGTATCCGCGTGTCTCGGTGCTGGCGTTGGCCGCGCTCGCCGTATTCGCATTGAGCGGATGCTTCGCGGCGGCCCCCGTCGAACCTCCCGCCGCCGCAGCAACAGCCGATCCCGTGTTCGCCTCCGAGGAGGAAGCCCTGGCGGCGGCGACGGAGGCCTACGCGGCGTATCTGGCGCTCGGAAGCCAGGTGGCAAACGAGGGAGGTGCGGATCCGGAGCGAATGGCCGAGGTGGCCACGGGTACCGCCTATCAGCAGGAGCTTGAAGTCTTCGCTTCTATTCGCAGTGACATGCTTCGTGGGGTCGGTGAACAGACATTCGACACGGTGCGCATGCAAAGCTACGACGCCATCACCG
>JAJAZI010000149.1 GCA_026785785.1 Microbacteriaceae bacterium | reverse complement strand
GGATAACCCCGCGCTCTTCGCCGCCTGCGCCGGCGGCGAGGTGTTCTTCGAGAACAACGACGGCCGCATCGTGCTGATCTACCCGCTCAACGGCAAGGTTCTCGTCGGAACCACCGACATTCCCGCCGACATGGGTCAGCCGGCCGTGTGCACATAGGAAGAGGTCGATTACTTCTTCGAGCTCGTAACCCACGTGTTCCCGAAGGTCCCCGTCGACCGGTCGCAGATCGTCTTCCGCTACTCGGGCGTGCGCCCGCTGCCGAGCGAGGACGCCGCACCCGGCTTCGTGTCCCGTGACTACCGCATCGAGAGAACTTCGTTCGGCGAGAGCGGAAGGGTGAAGATGCTGAGCCTCGTCGGCGGTAAGTGGACCACGTTCCGCGCGCTCTCCGAGCACATCAGCACCGACACCCTCGAGATCCTCGGCGTCGACCGCCGCGTGAGCACCGAGGACCTCGCCATGGGCGGGGGCGTCGGCTTCCCGACGGCGGGCGCGGAGAGGGATGCGTGGGTCGCGGACCACTCCGGCGGACTCGGCCGGGCCCGCACCGCCCAGCTGCTCGCCCGCTACGGCACGAAGGCAGTCGAGGTGATCGCGTTCCTGCAGACCGCCGGCGACCAGCCGCTCGGCGCACTCGAGGGTTTCAGCGTGGGCGAGATCGAGTACCTGTGCGAGCGCGAGTATGTCGTTCACTTGGGCGACCTGTTCCTTCGACGCACGATCATCGCGTTCGCCGGGGGGCTCACGCAGCCGGTGTTCGACGAGCTCGCCACCGTCGTCGCCTCCGCGCTCGGCTGGTCGGCCGACCAGCTGGCGGCGGAGCGCGCAGCGGCGGTCGAGAACCTCGCCCTGTTTCACGGACTGGCGCTCGTCGCGGCTCCGGTCACAGCTCTCCCGGCGGCGGCGGCCGACGCCGTCTGACGGTGAGCGTGCCCGTCCGTGGTGGGCCGGACCGCCACTTGTCCGATCACTTCGGATCGGGGATCACTCTGCGGATCCGGGGTCACTCCGCGGATGCGGCTTTCTGCGCGTTGGCGCTTTCCTCGCTGTTCTGCTTCGACCTCGCGTTCTTTGCGCGGCGTGACCGGCGCCCCGCACGCACGATCAGGAGCCCGACGAGCGCGAGCACCGCGACCGCCGCGAGCCACGGCAGCGACACCCCGAACGCGATGAGGGTGGCCCCGAGGAACCCGACGAGTGCATTCCAGCCGGCGACGAGTCCGTCGAGGAAGCCCTCCGGCTCGTCGATCGGAGCGGCGTCCACCGAGCCGAAGTCCAGCGTGATCGTGGACAGGTCGACCTGCTCGGAGAGGTAGCGGCGCTGGGCCTGGAGGCTCTCCAGGTTGGCCTGCCGCTCAGACAGGGCGGTCTCGATCGCGATCAGGTCGGTCGTCGAGGTGGCCGAGGCGAGCAGGGCGAGCAGCCGGTCGACGGATGCCTGCAGTGCCTCGATCCGCGCGTCGAGGTCCTGCGTCTGCGCGGTCACGTCGGTCGAGTTGATCGAGACGTCTTCCACCTCGCCGAGTTCCTTGATCTCGTCAAGGGTGTCCGTGAGCTCGTCGGAGGGGATCCGCACAACCAGCTGCGCGGAAGCGCCGTTCCCGCCGCCCACCCCGGGCTGCTCGCTGCGGCTGTCGACGCGCCCGCCGGCCCGCTCGACGATGCGGACCGCGTCGTCGGTGGCCTCGATCGGATCCTCCGAGGTGATCGTGAGATAGCCCTGCACGATCACGTCCCGGCCGGCCGACTCGGGGCTCGCCCCGCTCGAGACGTCGCCGTCGAACCCCTCGGTGAAGTCCTCGGTGGGCAACCCGTTGCTGCGTGCTGCCTCGTCGCCCGAAGAATCCGACGCACCGGTGGTGCAGCCGGTGAGGAGCACCACCGCCACGATGACCGCTGCCGCACTCCGCCATCGCCTCATGGGCTCACTGTATGCCTCGGCCGACTCGACCCACCACCCAACGTTTCGGGCGTTTCGAGCGTCGGATCGAGGCCGCCCCCGCCCCGGAAACCGGGCGGGTCAGCACGTCGGCGGTCAACATCCGCCGGGTACGCTCGATGGATGCACACACGTACTCTCGGCCGCACCGGCCGCACGGTTTCCGCGATCGGCCTCGGCACTTGGCAGTTGGGCGCCGACTGGGGCGACGTCGACGCCGACGCGGCACGCGCGATCCTCGACGCCGCGGTCGAGTCGGGCGTCACCTTCTTCGACACCGCCGATGTCTACGGTGACGGGCGCAGCGAGAGATTCATCGGCGACTACCTTGCCGGCAAACCGGGCCATGGCATCACGGTCGCGACCAAGATGGGTCGCCGCGAGGCGCAGGATGCCGCGAACTTCACGCTCCCGAAGTTCCGCGAGTGGACCGACCGCTCGCGCACGAACCTCCGCGCGGACACACTCGACCTCGTCCAGCTGCACTGCCCGCCGTCGGCGGTGCTCGCCACCGGCTCCGTGTACGACGCGCTCGACACCCTCGTCGCCGACGGTGCCATCGCGGCCTACGGCGTGAGCGTCGAGACGACCGCTGAGGCGCTCGCCGCGATCGCCCGCCCCGGAACCGCGAGTGTGCAGATCATCCTCAACGCTTTCCGGCACAAGCCGCTCGACGAGGTGCTCCCCGCTGCAATCGCCGCCGGCGTCGGCATCATCGCGAGGGTGCCGCTTGCCTCGGGGCTGCTGAGCGGCAAGTACACGACCGAGACGACCTTCGCGGCGAACGACCACCGCAACTACAACAGGGACGGCTCCGCATTCGACGTGGG
>JAJAZI010000148.1 GCA_026785785.1 Microbacteriaceae bacterium | reverse complement strand
GCCGTGGTCATCGGGGACTTCAACGCGGATGCGGGCGGCAAGGAACACCGTCTGCTCGTCGCGAAGGGGCTGCTGCGCGACTCCTGGCGGGTCGCTCGCGAGAGGCTCAGTGAAGAGTGGGGCACCGCTCCGCACTATCGCGCACCGGCCCGTGGACGGAAGCGCATCGACTGGATCCTCGTTGGAGATGCGTTCGAGGTTGTGCAGGCGGCCATCAACGTGACCCGGTATGAGGGATCCTGGCCGTCGGACCACACACCGGTGCAGGCGCTGATCAGGGTCATCGACAAACGGAGAGAGCAATGAACCTCACGGTCGACGCCGCGTCGAGCGTGCCGCCGTTCGAGCAGATCCGGGTGCAGATCATCGAGGCGGTGCGCGCCGGGACGCTGGTGCCCGGGGCGAAGCTGCCGACCGTGCGGGGCCTCGCCGACGAGCTCGGCATCGCACCCAACACCGTTGCCCGCAGCTACCGGGAGCTCGAGCGCGACGAGGTCATTGAGACGCGTGGGCGACAGGGCACCTTCATCGCCGCGACCGGCGACGCGACGCAGCGGCAGGCGCAAGCGGCGGCGACCGCGTTCGCGCAGCGCATCCGCGAGCTGAGGGTGGAGCCGGATGCCGCCCTCGACCTGGCCCGAGCGGCGTTGGGCGCCGAGCACTGACCGCAGGTCGCTCCGGGGTGGCACAGTGGTCCCATGGCACAGCACGGGGATCCGAACGGCCACATCGTTCACGCCGACGTGAGCGGCGACGACTACGGCTCGCTGCGGCGTACACCGACACCGCGAACCGAGCGGTATGCGCTCGGCAAGGGCATGCGGGAGGGGGTGCCCCGGTCGTCCCTGGCCGACTGGGCGCCAACCGCCGACCGCACCGACCCGATCGACCTCGTGATCCAGTCCCACGAGGGGCGGCAGGAGCGGCTGATCCCCCTGCGGGTCGGACGGATGATTGCCTCGCCCTACGGATTCTTGCGCGGCACGGCGATCGTCATGGCGAGCGACTTCGCGGCGCTGCCGGCGACGGGCATCACCCCGGTGATCTGCGGCGATGCCCACGTGGGCAACTTCGGCTTCTACGCTTCGCCGGAACGTGACCTCGTGATCGACCTCAACGACTTCGACGAGGCGCACCCCGGGGCTTGGGAGTGGGACCTGCGTCGTCTGGCCGCGAGCATCTGGGTGGCCGGACGGCAGAACGGGTTCACCGAGGAGCAGTGCCACACGGCCGTCGTGTCGTGCGCGCGCGCCTACCGCGAGCACGTGCGCGAACTCGCGGGGCAGTCGTTGCTGGACCGCTCCTTCCAGCGACTCGACGTCGACCGGCTGCACGCCGTGACGACCGACCTGTCGCTGCACAAGGGCATCGCCAAGGCAGCGGAGCGGGCCAGGCGCCGCACGAACGACCGCGCGGTACCGCGGTTTGCAACCGAGGAGGGGGGCCGCCGGCGCATCGTCGAGGAGCCGCCGCTCATCATGCATCCGAGCGGGGAGGAGTCGGTGCTGCTCGCCGAGGCGCTCGACGGGTACCTCGAAACGCTCGCGCCGCACTGGCGGAGAGTGCTCGGCGGCTACACGCTCCTCGACATCGCGAACAAGGTCGTCGGCGTCGGCAGTGTCGGCCTGCGTGCCTTCGTGGCGCTGTGCGAGGGCTCGAGCCCCGACGACGTGGTCTTCCTGCAGCTGAAGCAGGCCAGGCGCTCGGTCATCGCGCCGTTCACGCACGGGGATTCCGCCTGGCACGCGCACCAGGGCCAGCGGGTCGTCGAGTACCAGCAGGCGCTGCAGACCGTGAGCGACCCGCTGCTGGGCTGGACGACCGTGGAGGGCCGCCAGTACTACGTGCGGCAATTCCGCAACATGAAGGGCGCGATTCCGATCGACGCGATCGGGGCAGCGGCTATGGCCGACTACGTGACGGTCTGCGGCCGTCTGCTCGCGAAGGGTCACGCGCGCACGAGCGGAGCGTCGATGATCGCGGGCTACGCGGGCACGGGTGACAAGCTCGAGCTCGCGTTCGCCAGATTCGCGCGCGTCTACGCCGACCAGACCGAGGCGGACCACGCGAGCTTCGTCGCCGCGGTGCGCCGCGGGCGGCTCCCCGTCGACCGCGACGTCTAAGCAGCTCACAGGAGACATCCAATTTGGGTTGCTTTAGTGAAGCATCAACCGGAGGGAATACGCATGAAAGCGTCACAAACGCTGGATGACAATCTTCAGAAGGTCCTGGTCGACCTGATCGAGCTCCACCTGCAGGGCAAGCAGGCTCACTGGAGCGTCGTCGGCAAGAACTTCCGCGATCTCCACCTGCAGCTCGACGAGATCATCGATGCGGCCCGCGAGTTCTCCGACCAGGTCGCCGAGCGAATGCGTGCCCTGCACGGGATGCCCGACGGGCGCAGCGAGACCGTTGGTGCCCGGACGACCCTGCCGAAGTACCCCGGAGACGAGGTGGACACGGCCACCGTCGTTGACCTCATCACCGAGCGGCTCGAAGCGACCGTGGCAACCATGCGCGGCGTGCACGACGAGGTCGACGATGAAGATCCGACGAGCGCCGACGTCCTTCACTCGATGATCGAGAAGCTCGAGCAGTTCGCCTGGATGGTCAGCGCCGAGAACGCGAAGCCGCGGGCACGCGCCAGCCGCACATAGCACCGGCACCCAACAGCATCACGAGCACCAACAACCGAAGGAGCAGGGAATGACCCAGGTTATTGAAGCTGTCGACGTCGACGTTCCGGTGAGCGTCGCCTACAACCAATGGACCCAATTCGAGTCCTTCCCGCAATTCCTGAGCTTCGTCGAGTCGATCAAGCAGATCGACGACACGCACACGCACTGGAAGGTCAAGATCGCCGGCGTAGAGCGCGAATTCGACGCGACGATCGCCGAGCAGCACCCGGACGAGCGCGTCGCGTGGAACAGCACCGGCGGCGGCGAGGACCACGCGGGAGTGGTGACCTTCCACAAGCTCAGCGACACGAGTTCGCGGGTCACCGTGCAGCTCGACTGGGAGGCCGAGGGATTCCTCGAGAAGGTCGGGGCCGTCTTCGGAGTCGACGACCATGTCATCAAGTCCGACCTGAAG
>JAJAZI010000147.1 GCA_026785785.1 Microbacteriaceae bacterium | reverse complement strand
GGGCGGGGGCGACCGCGATCACCCCGAAGGATGCACCGGCTGCCGTGCCAGTGGCGGGGTGCTCGCCGACCTGGTCGCCGAACCCGGTGAGCGCACCAGCCCACACCGACGCGAACGCGTGAGCGCTTACCTCGAGGGGATCGGTTGCTCTGGACATACCCCCATATTGACAGGGGCCACTGACATTCCCGCCGACACCAAACCACACCCTGATCGGGGGTATTCGCTGTGGATAACTCTCCCGGCCATGGCCCTGTGGAGGAGGAGTCACAGGCATCCCCAGAGCAGGTTGAGCAGGTCGCGCAGCGACCCTATGCACCCTACCGAAGCACCCTGCCGGAATCCGGGTTTCGATACGCCCGCCAGCGCACGCTGCCTCACCAGCAGGAACGCAATCGGCTGAGCCGCGAGCGCGTGCGCCCGTCTCCGTGGCGCCCGATCTTCTTCGACACCACCAGCAGTGGAATTCGCGCTCCGATAGGCCATTTCGCTGCGGAATACAGGCTCGCGGGACGACGCGACTACGATTACAGCGACATCTGACGGTCACAGATGGAAAGGCACTCCCCTGATGGCACCCCACGGCAGCCCCGACTACCGCGACTCCGGTCTCGAGTTCCCCGCCAACTTCCTGCTGGGCTCGGCTACTGCGTCGTATCAGATCGAGGGAGCCGTTGCCGAGGACGGCCGAGGCCCGTCGATCTGGGACACCTTCAGCCACACGCCCGGGCTCGTCGTCAATGGAGATACCGGCGACATCGCCGACGGCCACTACCACCGGCTCGACGAGGACCTCGACATGATGAAGGGCCTCGGACTTGAGGCCTACCGGTTCTCGATCGCCTGGCCGCGCATCGTGCCGACCGGCTCCGGTGCTGTCAACCAAGCCGGGATCGACTTCTATTCCCGCCTCGTCGACGGGCTCATCGCGCGCGGAATCAAGCCCATCGCCACGCTCTACCACTGGGATCTCCCGCAGCCGCTCGAGGATGCCGGCGGCTGGCCCAACCGCGACACCGCCTACCGCTTCGCCGAGTACGCGGCGGTCATCGGCCAGGCGCTCGGCGACCGCGTCGAGACCTGGACCACGCTCAACGAGCCGTGGTGCAGCGCCTACCTGGGCTATGGCTCCGGCGTGCACGCCCCCGGCCGCACCAACGGCGCGGATGCCCTCGCCGCTGTCCACCACCTCAACCTCGCCCATGGGCTCGCGCTCACTGAGCTCCGCAAGGTCGTGACGAACGACCCCGACTTCTCGGTGACCCTCAACCTGCACGTCGTGCGGTCCGGAGCGGACGACGCGGACGACGCGGTTCGCCGCATCGACGCGCTCGCGAACCGCGCCTTCACCGGGCCGATGCTGCGCGGCGAGTACCCGGCCGACCTGCTCGCGGATACCGCCGGCGTCACCGACTGGGCATTCGTGCTCCCGGGAGACCTCGAGGCGATCAACCAGAGCATCGACGTGCTCGGCGTCAATTACTACTCCACCGCGACCGTCAGGCCGTGGGACGGGGTCTCCTCGAAGCAGAGCGCCGACGGGCACGGCAAGTCGGTCGGCTCGCCCTGGCCCGGCAGCGAGGACATCGAGTTCATCGCACAGCCGGGGCCATACACCGAGATGGGCTGGAACATCGCCCCCGACGGGCTCGAGGATCTCCTCGTCTCGCTGCACGAGCAATTCCCGGCGCAGCCGCTCATGGTCACCGAGAACGGTGCCGCGTTCCCCGACGCCCTCGAGGACGGCCACGTGCACGATGCCGACCGCATCGACTACCTGCGCCGCCACTTCACGGCCGCGCACCGCGCGATGGGGCGCGGCGTCGACCTGCGCGGTTACCAGGTGTGGTCGCTCATGGACAACTTCGAGTGGGCCCATGGCTACACGAAGCGGTTCGGCATCGTCTACGTCGACTACGAGACCCTCGAGCGAACCGTCAAGGACAGCGGCCACTGGTACGCCGAACTGGTGCGCACACACCGGATTCCGGCCTGACCGGTGGCGGGTCGGGGCGACGGGGTTCCCGGCCCCGGCTCCGTCGCGCCGCGGCGCGGAAACAGCAATGACCTCGTGCGCCGCCACAACCTCTCCGCGGTGCTCGGGCTCGCGCACCACGATCCGTCGGTGTCCCGCTCCCAGCTCACGAGGCAGACGGGGCTGAATAGGTCGACGATCGCGGCACTGGTCGGCGAGCTCGTCGAGCTGGGTCTCGTTGTCGAGTCCGAACCGGACGCGAGCAGGCAGGTCGGCCGACCGAGCCCGATCGTCGCTCCGCATCCCGGAGTGCTCGCGATCGCGGTGAACCCGGAGGTCGACGCGGTCACGATCGCCCTCGTCAGCCTCGGCGGCCGGGTGCTCCGCCGAATTCGCCGCGAGGCGACGATGCCGACCGTCGACGGCACCGTACGCATCGTGGCCGACGCCGTCGCCGAGCTCCGCGCCGATGCCGACCGCTCTGCCCGCGTGGTCGGAATCGGCGTGGCCGTGCCCGGACTGGTGCGCGCGAGTGACGGCGTCGTGCGCCTCGCGCCGCACCTCGGGTGGACGGATGCGCCGCTCGCGCGGCTGCTCGTCGACGCCACAGGACTCCCGGCGTCCGCCGCGAACGACGCGGGCCTCGGCGCGAACGCGGAGCACATCTTCGGCGCCGGCCGTGGCTACACCGACATGATCTACCTCAACGGCGGCGCGAGCGGCATTGGGGGAGGCATCATCGTGGGAGGACGGCCGATCCGCGGGGCGAGCGGCTACGCGGGCGAGTTCGGGCACACGCTCGCCACGAGCCGCGATGCCCGGGATGCGAGTGGTGCGCCGGGAAGCCTCGAGCTCGAGGTGCGACGGTCCCTGCTCCTCGACGTGCTCGGGATCGCCACGGCCGACGCCGACGAACTCGATGCGAGGCTGCTCGGCTCAGATGCCCCCGCCGTTCGCGCGGAGGTCGAGCGCCAGCTGGCCTTCCTCGGCGTCGCGCTGCGCAACGCCATCGACATCCTGAATCCCCAGCTCGTCGTGCTCGGCGGATTCCTCGGCTCGCTGTACGCGGCGGCGCCCGGCCGGCTCGAGGCGCTCGTCGCCGACCAGGCCCTCGCCGTCTCGTTCGACGAGGTGCGTTTCTCCCCGGCCGAACTCGGATCCGACCTTTTGCTCGTCGGGGCGGCGGAGCTGGCCTTCGCCCCGCTCCTCGGCAACCCGGCGGGCGTCGAGCCGGCCCCCGCCTGAATTTCGGCGCCCCCGTGGTGATATCGGTGCCCGTCGTGCCGGACGGGGGAATAACCCGCGACCGCGCGAACTTGGGTTAACTGCGCGCTCACTCTCAACTGGGCGGCATCCCCCACGCATAGTCGCGCCGCCAGCCACGGCCCGGCCGGCGCGTGGCGTGCCAATTCTGTGAAGAAGAACCGAGGAATTTCTCTGTGAGCATCGCGATCAGGCCGACAGCCGTCGTACACCCCGGCGATCTGTTGACCCGTCGCCAGCGCATCGTCTACATCGTGATCCTCGGCGCTCTCGTTGCCCTAGGCCCCTTCACGATCGACCTTTACCTGCCGGCCTTCCCGGTCATCGAGGGCGACCTCGGAGTCTCCCAGGCGGCGGTCCAGCTCACCCTCACCGCGACCACCATCGGCTTCGGGGTCGGCCAGCTACTCGTCGGCCCGTGGAGCGACCGCGTCGGCCGGCGCCTCCCGCTCATCGTCGCGACGTCGCTGCACGTGCTCGCGAGCGTCGGGGTGGCCCTCGCCCCCGACATCGGCTGGATCGCGGTCTTCCGCGTGCTGCAGGGCATGGGCGCCGCGGCCGGGGCCGTCGTCGCGATGGCCACCGTGCGCGACCTGTTCGGCGGGCAACCCCTCGTGCGGATGCTGTCGAGGCTCGCTCTCGTCACTGGCCTCGCCCCGATCCTCGCGCCGGTCATCGGCTCGCAGCTGCTGCTCGTGCTGGACTGGCGTGGCGTGTTCTACTTCCTCGCCGCCTACGGTGTGCTCGTGCTGCTCTCCGCGATCTTCTTCATCGTCGAGACGAGGCCGAAGGAGTCCCGCGAAACGTCGGACCGCACGATGGCCCAGCGGTACGGGGCGATCTTCCGCGACCGCGTCTTCATCGGCGTCGCGGTCATCGGCGGCATGTCCTTCTCGGGCCTATTCGCGTACCTCAGCGCGTCGCCGTTCCTGTTCCAGGACCTGTACGGCCTCGACGCGCAGCAGTATGGCCTGCTCTTCGCCGTGAACTCCGTCGGCATCGTGATCGGCACCCAGACATCCGCGCGCCTCGCCCGCATCGTGGGGCCGCAGTGGATCCTCGCCTTCTCGACGGCCGTCGTGTTCCTCTCCTCCTCCGCAATCGTCGTCCTCGACCTCGCGGATGCCGGACTCCTGGGCGTGCTCGTCCCGCTCTGGTTCTTCATCACCGCCGTCGGCTTCGGCTTCCCGATGGTGCAGGTGCTCGCCCTCGCGGGACACGGCAGCGAGGCCGGCACCGCGGCATCCGTTCTCGGCGCACTCAACTTCGGCCTCGCGGGGCTCATCTCGCCCATCGTCGGCCTCTTCGGCGTGAGCGCGTTCGTGATGGGCCTGGTGATGGCGTCGACGGCGTTCGTCGCGGTGCTCTCCCTTTGGTTCATCGTGCAGCCCAGAACTGTGCCGCCCCTGTCCCATTGACTGCCGGCAGGGGAGTGGGTTTAGCGTAGGAGGTATGACCGACAACAGGCCGAGGACCCGTTACGCCGCCGACCAGGCGCTGAAGTCCGAGGTGCGGGCCACCCGGCACTGGCCGCTGATCAGCGGGATCGCCGCGGTTGTGCTGGCCGCGGCGCTCGGCGCGGTGATCGCCTACCGGGCGAGCAACAAGCCGTTCGAGTTCGACACCGAGTGGATGGACGAAATCCTCGAGGCCCGCAACCCCGTCTGGGAGGTGCCCGCCCAGCTCATGAACACCCTGGGCGGGGGGCTGTTCGGCGTCATCATCCTCCCGGTTGCGATCATCGTCGTGCTGCTGGTGATGAGGCGCAAGTGGGCGGCGCTCTACTTCGCAACCGCCAGCGGGGTGAGTGCCGGGCTCGTGCAGCTGCTCAAGAACCTCTTCGCCCGCCCGCGCCCGGAAGACATGCTCGTTACCGCTGACATCGGATCTTTTCCCTCGGGCCATGTCGCGAACGCCGCGACAATGGCGGTCGTGCTCGGGTTCATCCTCCAGCGAACTTGGGTCTGGATCGCGGGAGTCGCCTACGCGATCCTCATGATGCTGAGCCGCACCTACCTCGGCGTGCACTGGGCCAGCGACACCATCGGCGGCCTCGTGCTCGGCGTCGGGGTCGCGGTCGTCCTGTGGGGGCCCCTCGCCCACCGGCTGGACCTGGAGCGGCACAAACCTATTGTCGCGCAGCCGTGACTGTTGGCGGCCACTTCGCGCCCGCCGGCGGCTAGCGTGGGGGCATGAGAATCCTTCTGGTGGGCGCCGGCGGCGTCGGCGACGCCTTTGCCAAGATCGCCGCACGGCGCTCCTTCTACGAATTGATCGTCGTGAGCGACTACGACCTCGCCCGCGCCGAGCGCACCGTGGCCTGGATCGAGGCGCGGCACGGTGTGCTGGACGGGCTCTTCATCGCCGAGCGGATCGACGCCTCCGACCCCGACAGCGTCGCCGCGGTCGCGAAGAGGCACGGCGTAACCCACGTGATGAACGCCGTCGAACCGAAGTTCGTGCCGACGATCTTCGCGGGAGCGCTCGCCGCCGACGCGAATTACCTCGACATGGCGATGAGCCTGAGCGAGCCGCATCCGACCAATCCGCACGAGGAGACGGGGATCATGCTCGGCGACGACCAGTTCGCCCTCTCGGCCGACTGGGAGAAGGCGGGCAAGCTCGCTCTCGTCGGCATGGGCGTCGAGCCCGGCCTCAGCGACGTGTTCGCCCGCTACGCCGCCGACCACCTGTTCAGCGAGATCGACGAGCTCGGCACCCGTGACGGTGCCAACCTCGTCGTGCGGGACGAGCTCGGCAACGAGATCTTCGCGCCGTCGTTCAGCATTTGGACCACGATCGAGGAGTGTCTGAACCCGCCCGTCATCTGGGAGAAGGACAGGGGCTGGTTCACGACGGCGCCGTTCTCCGAACCGGAGGTGTTCGTGTTCCCGGAGGGCATCGGACCGGTCGAGTGCGTCAACGTCGAGCACGAGGAGGTCATTCTCATGCCGCGCTGGATCAACGCAAAGCGCGTCACCTTCAAGTACGGACTCGGCGACGAGTTCATCGGGATTCTGAAGACCCTCAACCAGCTCGGGCTCGACAAGACCGAGCCCGTTCGCGTGCGCTCCGCCGACGGACCCGTCATGGTCGCCCCCCGCGACGTCGTCGCCGCTGGGCTGCCCGACCCGGCCAGCCTCGGCCCGCGAATGACCGGCAAGACCTGCGCCGGCGTCTGGGTCACCGGCGTGGGCACGGACGGTATGCCGCGGGAGGTATATCTCTACCATGTGAGCGACAACGAGTGGACGATGGCCGAGTATGAGGCGCAGTGCGTCGTCTGGCAGACCGCCCTCAACCCCGTGATCGCGCTCGAGCTGCTCGCCTCCGGCACCTGGTCCGGCCTCGGGGTACTCGGGCCGGAGGCCTTCGACGCGAAGCCCTACCTCGACCTCATGGCACTGCCGGTCGACCAGGGCGGCTACGGGCAGCCGTGGGGATTCGAAGACCGGCTCGCCTAGGCATCCGCAAACATGACCATGACTACGTTGCCGACAGAGCAGCTCCTCGGGCTCTCCGCGCTCCTCAGCCCAACCGAACTCGACTGGCAGCACCGGGCGAGGGAATTCGCCGTGACCCGCATCACCCCGACGATCGACGACGATTACGAGCGTGAGCTGTTCCGCCGGGAGCTCGTGCCCGAGCTCGGCGCCCTCGGAGTGCTCGGCATGCACCTCACCGGACACGGCTGCGCCGGGGCCGGTGCCGTCTCCTACGGGCTCGTCTGCCACGAGCTCGAGGCGGCAGACTCGGCTTGGCGCACCTTCGTGTCGGTGCAGGGCTCGCTCGCGATGACGGCGATCTCGAAGTTCGGTTCCGCGGAGCAGCAGTCCCTGTGGCTTGCGCGGATGGCGGCCGGCGAGGCGATCGGATGCTTCGCGCTGACAGAACCAGACGGCGGCAGCGACCCCGCCGCGATGACCACGACGGCGGTGCTCACGGGCGGCGAGTGGGTGCTGACCGGCCGCAAGCGCTGGATCGGACTCGCGTCGGTCGCCGATGTCGCCGTCGTCTGGGCGAGCACCGCGGAGGGCATCCGCGGCTTCGTCGTGCCCACCGACAGCCCCGGGTTCGCGGCGACGAACATCACTGGCAAGCTCTCGATGCGCGCGTCGATCCAGTGCGACGTCGAGCTGCGCGACGTGCGGCTGCCCGAATCGGCGATGCTGCCCGGCGCCGCGGGACTCGCGGCGCCGTTCACCTGCCTCGGCGAGGCCCGATACGGGATCGTCTGGGGTGCGATGGGCGCCGCGCGGGCATCCCTCGACGCCGCCGTCGAGTTCTCGCAGACGCGGATGGTATTCGGAGCGCCGATCGGCTCCAAGCAGCTCATCCAGCAGAGGCTCGCCGACGCCTTCGTCGAGTACGAGAAGGGGATGCTGCTCGCGCTGCACCTCGGCAGGCTGGCCGACGCGGGCACGCTGACGCCGGAGCAGGTCAGCGTCGGCAAGCTCAACAACGTGCGCGAGGCGATCGCGATTGTCTCGTCGATGCGGAGCGTGTTGGCCGGTGACGGCATCACCTCCGCCTACCCGGTGATGCGGCACGCGGCGAACCTCGAGGCGGTGCGCACCTACGAGGGAACCGACGAGGTACACACGCTCGTGATCGGCCGGGCGCTCACGGGGCTCGCGGCCTTCCGCTGACCCGGCTGCTTGTGGCCTTTCGATAGTCCGGTCGCTCGCGGTCTTCCGCTGAGCCGGCTGCTTGTGGCCTTTCGATAGTCCGGTCGCTCGGCGCCTTTCGCTGGCGCGCACGCGCGGGCTGCCGCTGGCCCCGATCGCCCGCGCCTAGGCTGGCGGCATGAGAATTCACTCGATCGAGTTGCATCGCATCGGCATGCCGCTCGTGCGGCCGTTCGAGACGAGCTTCGGGGTGCAGACGTCGCGCGAGGTGCTGCTCGTGCACGTGCGCACCGACGCCGGCGACGGCTGGGGCGAGTGCGTCGCCGGAGTCGACCCGTTCTACTCCTCCGAATACGTCACCGCGGTCGAGGACGTGATGCGAAGCTACCTCGCCCCGGCCCTGCTCGCCGGGCCGATCGGAGGGGCGGCCGATGTCGCGCCGCTGCTGCGCTTCGTCGTCGGGCACCGAATGGCGAAGGCCGCGCTCGAGGCCGCGATCCTCGACGCGCAGCTGCGCGCCGACGGGGTGAGCTTCGGACGCCACTTCGGGGCGACTCGCGACAGTGTCGACTGCGGCGTCTCTGTGGGTATCTCTGCGGACATCCCGACCCTGCTCGACGAGGTGCGCGGATACGTGAACCAGGGTTACAAGCGCATCAAGCTCAAGATCAAGCCCGGGTGGGACCTCGAGCCGGTCGCGGCCGTACGCGAGCTCCTCGGCGTCGGAGGTTTGCTGCAGGTCGATGCGAACACCGCGTACACGCTCGATGATGTTGCGCACCTGCGCCAGCTCGACGCGTTCGACCTGCTGCTGATCGAGCAGCCGTTCGTCGAGGAGGACATCGGAGCGCACGCCGTGCTCGCCAGGGCGATCGAGACCCCGGTGTGCCTCGACGAGTCGATCGTGAGCACCTCCGTCGCGGTCGACGCGATCGAGCAGGGCGCGACGAGCATCGTCAACATCAAGGCCGGCCGCGTCGGCGGATACCTCGAGGCGGTGCGGATGCACGGTGCCTGCCTCACACGCGGAATCCCGGTGTGGTGCGGCGGGATGCTGGAGACCGGCATTGGCCGCGCCGCGAACGTGGCGCTCGCCGCCCTGCCGGGCTTCACCCTTCCGGGCGACACCTCGGCATCGGACCGATACTTCGCTGAGGACCTCACCGAACCGTTCGTGCTCGAGGACGGCAGGCTGCCGGTGCCGACCGGGCCCGGAACCGGCGTCACCGTGCGCACGGAGCTCGTCCGCGACTGGGCGCTGCGCGACGCGCTGGTCCTGCGAGCCAGCTGACGCACCCGACTCGTGAGTTGCCCGCACGTGTCTTCTCGCGGGCTTGTGAAGCGACGTTTGTGGGCGGCTCGCGTTTGTGGGGTGCGAGCTGTGCGTGCGCCCGGTATGGTCCGTGAGTTGCCTTTTTGTGTCCCGTGGCGGGCTCGTGATGCGACGTTTGTGGGCGACTCGTGCGCTGGGGCGGCTAATGACCTGTGCGCGGCGCGTCGGTAGGCTGACCGGATGACTGACGCGGTGGAAGAGACGAGGGCGGCCGTC
>JAJAZI010000146.1 GCA_026785785.1 Microbacteriaceae bacterium | reverse complement strand
GAAGCGCCTTCGCCCCGTCGCCGAGCGCTTGATCACCTTTGCCAAGAAGGGCGACCTGCACAACCGTCGTCGTGCCCTCGGAATCATCGGCGACAAGAGCGTCATCCACGAGCTCTTCACCGAGATCGCGCCGCTCGTCGAGCACCGCGAGGGTGGCTACACCCGCATCACGAAGCTCGGCTTCCGCAAGGGCGACAACGCCTCGATGGTGCAGATCGAGCTTGTTCTCGAGCCAGTGAACGCCAAGCCGAAGGCCAAGGCCGCCAAGCCCGCCAAGGCCGTCGTTATCGAGGAGCCCGTCGAAGAGGAGGCTGCCGCCTCTGACGAGACCGCGACCGACGCGCAGACCGTTGAGCAGACCACGACGGACGAGGCTCCGGCCGAGGAGAAGGCCACGGACGAGACTCCGGCCGAGACCGCGACGGACCCCGAGGCCAAGTAGCATCCGCTTCACGCTCTCATGGGCACCGAAAGCCCCGCACCTCCCTGAGAGGCGCGGGGCTTTAGCGTTTTGCCGTCGTGGCTCCCGGTTGAGCAGGTCGCGCGGGGACAGTGTCGAAACCACCCCCGGGCTAGATTTCGACACGCGCGTCAGTGCGCGCTGCTTAGCCGGCGGAATCTGACCCCCCTCACGCGCGCCAGGTTCACGCGGGTGTTGTCCGCGCGCGCTGGTGTGTGATGACATCCGCGCCGGTGAATTACGGGCGCGTGAGAGCCGTGCGTCTCGCCCCGCCGCGTCCGCGCCCCCACGCGCCCACGCGCCCACGCGGACACGTGCCGCGTCGCAACGGGCGTCAGTGATTGTGCCCGTTTGTGACGTCGGTGCCCGCTCGAGCGGGCGCTTTTGTCACACGAGGGGGCTCTCATGGAGAGCGGCGGTCGAGCGGAGCTGTGACTGCCGGTTGAGCAGGTCGCGCAGCAAGCATGTCGAAACCCGCGCGCGACTTGGCGGGCGTTGACCCGCGTGCGAGAGCGAGATGGTCAACCGGCAGCCACTATTCGGGTCTCGGTGCCAGCCCGTAGTCGTGCGGCCGCAGCAGCGGAGGGATCTCGGCGAGTCGCTGCAACGCATCCCGCACGACCGCGGCGTAGACCCTGCCGCCCTCGGAACCCGGGTGGATCTGATCGCGCGCAAGAAGTGGCAGCTGCCCGGCGATCGCATCACGCCAGTTGGCGAGCTCCACGTCGCGGTGCCGCCGCGCGAAGCTGGTCAGCGCCGTGTTGACGCCGTCGGTCCAGCTGCGCGGGGCGTAGACGTTGACCATCACGATTTGGTGGGCTGGCCCGACCAGCGCACGCAGCTCGTCGAGCGTCGCGCGGTCGATCGGGCCGTTGGTGCCGAGCCCGACGAGCACGATCGGCCGCAGCGTGCCCGCGTCCATGAGCGCCGTGAGCAGGGTCGGCGCTTGGGCGAGCTGGCGGGAGACGACCGCGTCGATCTGGATGCCGGGGAACGCGGCCTGCAGCTCGGGAGCGGAGGCGAGCATGACGGAGTCGCCGATCGCGGTGATCTGGTCCCCTCCCGGCAGCGGCGCGGGAGGCGCCTGCTCCGGCGGTGTCGCGGCATCTGGGGAGCTCGGCCGACCCGGGGCACCCGACCGCTCGATCGCGTCCAGACCCTGCTCGATGCTGGCCTGCGCGTCGCTGGTGATCGGGTTCGCAGCGATGGCGGCGGCGGTTCCTGCCAGTCCGGCGGCGACCATGGCGAGCGCGGTCGTCGCGGCGACGATGCGTCGGCGGGGTACGCGGGTTGGCCCGCCAAGCAAGCCGCGGGTTGGGCCGCCGGTCGGCCCGCCAAGCAAGCCGCCGGTCGCGCCACCGAGAGAGCCGCGGAGCACGCCGCGGAGCACGCCGCGCAGCGGGCCGACCAGGGCCGAGAGGCCCGCCCGGAACCCGTGCCGCCGCACCGGCTGCTCCACGAACCGGTAGGAGAACCAGGCGGCGGCGACTGTGATCGCGAGGGCAATGCCGCCGAGGGCCCAGCCGCCCGCTCCGGAGCGCGGCCAGGTCGGCAGGGCGCTAAGCACGAGGACGAACACGGGCCAGTGCCAGAGGTAGAGGCCGTACGACCGCTCGCCAACCCAACGCAGTGGGGCGGCATCCAGCATCCGGCCAACGGGGGAGTGCGGCACGATCGCCGCGGCGATCGTGAGCGCGCCGAGTACAGAAACCAGCGCGAGGCCGCCGCGGTACGCGAACGGCGCATCCTCCGGCAGGAAGACCATGGCCGCCCCAATTCCGGCGAGGCCGATGGCCGCGACGGCGGGGGCGAGGCGCGGCGCGGTCCGCAACCAGGCCGACCGCTGCGGAACCCACTCGTGCGCCGCGAGCGCCACCAGGGAGCCGATGGTGAGGCCGAAGCTGTGGGTGTCGGTGCCGTAGTACACGCGGGTCGCGTCGCCGCCGGGCACGTAGAGCACCGCCATCGCCGTGACGGATGCCGCGGCGAGCAGCCCGACAACGGCCAACCGCCACACCCGGCCGGGCAGCAGCGCGAAGGCCAGCACGGCGAGCGGCCAGACCGCGTAAAACTGCTCCTCGACGGCGAGCGACCAGAGGTTGCGGAACAGCTCGGGGGAGGTGGTGTCGAAGTAGCTGCGGTCTCCCGTGACGTCGAGCCAGTTGCTGCTGAAGGTCAGCGCCCCGAGCACCTGGCGGGAGAGGCCGACCAGCACGTCGCCGCCGATGAGCCAGGCCGCGGAGCAGGTCGCCAGCAGCAGCAGGCCGAGCGCGGGCAGTAGCCTCCTCGCACGGCGCCGCCAGAACGTCACGAGGCTGATGCGTCCCGTCTCGCCGCGCTCGCGCAGCAGCAGCGAAGTGATCAGGAAACCGCTGATCACGAAGAACAGATCGACGCCGAGGAAGCCGCCGCGCAGCACGCCGGGGGTCAGGTGGTAGACGAGAACCGCGCCGACCGCGATCGCGCGCAGCCCGTCGAGACCGGCGAACCGGGCCGCCCGAACCGATGCCGGCAGGGGTGCGGCG
>JAJAZI010000145.1 GCA_026785785.1 Microbacteriaceae bacterium | reverse complement strand
TTCCAACAGTGGCTATGCCAGTGCCGTCGAGCGGCGACATCGTCAGCCTCACCCATGAGACCGTCAGCGCGCCAGGCTACGACGTGGGCGACGCCGGGAGCGATCCCCAGGCCGCAGCCCGGACAGACGTAGGGTTTCAGCGCTGACGATGCCGCGATGGACTGCACGTTCCATAGGCCGTCGCGCTTCGCCTGAGGGAGCAGTCCTCCGGTCAGTGACCTGGAGAGGTCCGGGCGTCCGCCGTCGCCTTCGCCTCTGGACCGACGCGGTCGGTTGCTACGCGGCATGGGTCCAATCCGGGTCGGGAACGCGAGGGGCGTGACTGACGCCGGGTCAGTACCAGCCCTTGACCTGGCTCGCGCCCCACGCCCCGCACGGACTGGCGTAGCGGGCGGTGATGTAGCCGAGGCCCCAGGTGATCTGGGTGGCCGGGTTCGTCGCCCAGTCCGCGCCAGCCGTCGCCATCTTCGAGCCCGGGAGGGACTGTGGGATGCCGTAGGCACCACTGCTCGGGTTGCTCGCGAAGGTGTTCCAGCCGGATTCCTTCTGCCAGAGCGACACGAGGCAGTTGTACTCGCCCTCACCCCAGCCCCTGGCCTGCACCATCGCGTAGGCGATGGCCTTCGCGGAGCCCGGGTCGGGAACTCCGGCTGCGGGCGCGCCAACGCTCCCGGCGGATGCTGCGGCGGGCGTCGGCGTCGGCGGGGGCGGGGGCGGCAGCGGCTTCCCGGTGACCCCGTAGCCGTCGCGGACGACATCGGTCGTGTACTCGCCGTCGACCGCGAGCACCTGCGTTGGCATCGTTTCGGCCTCGGCGAGAACGACCGCGGCGGCGGCCTCCTGCTGCGCTATCGGCGACGTCACCGACACCAGCACGAAGGCCAGAGCGGCGAACGAGGCGAAGACGGGCAGTACGCCCTGACGCCGCCTTGTGGGTTTATGCACGTCCACTGCAGCAGCCAAGGACGGCGGCCGGAGCGCTAGGACAGTTCTATGGCGACCCATAGTTTCAAGATTTTAGCCCAGATTGGCTGAGAAGCAGCATCGGATCAGGCACGGACGGCCAGCATGACGTCAATGACGGCATCCAGCACGACGTCGACCTGCGCTTCGCGGTACCCGCCGCGCTGTGGCGCGAAGGAGACGGCGCGCACCTCGTCGACGGTCAAACGCTCCCCATCCTGGAAGTATCGCGTGAGCCGCTCGGCGAACTCGTCGACCTGCTGCACGCTGTACCCGGCGGTGAGCGGACGGATCCGGTCGAAGCGCTCGCCGTTCGATCGGGCGAGGCGATCGAGGATCTCCTGAGCCGATGTCCTCGCCGACGAATACCACTCCTCCTCGCCCCGCTCGCGAATCCTGAGCTCGCGCTCACGGCTCGCGAAGGCGTCCTCCAGGCGCTCGAGACCAGCATCCACCTGCCCCGTCTCGTATCCGCCCTTCTGCATGGCAAAGGCGGTGTGGCGCACGCTGGCGGCGGTCACGATCGTGAGCTGGCCCGGTTCCGCACCGTAGGCGCGCCTGGCCTCCTCGAGAAAGTCCTCCACCTGTTCGATGTCGTACCCGAGGCGGGACCTCTTGGCGCGAGGGAATGTTGTACTCACCGCACCATTGTGCCCTATGCGAAGATGAGGAACAGCGCGTACGTCGCAATGGTGCTCGGCAGAACCGAGTCGAGCCGGTCGAGAAACCCGCCGTGACCGGGCAGCCAGGTGCTGATGTCCTTAATTCCGAGATCGCGCTTGATGAGCGACTCGGTGAGGTCCCCGAGCGTGGCCGTTGCCACCATCGTGATGCCGAAGACGAGGCCGAACCACCAGGGCTGGCCGAGCATGAACAGCGCGAGCACGACGCCGACGACGAGGGCGACGAGCACCGACCCGGCAAACCCCTCCCACGTCTTCTTCGGGCTGATCTTGGGGGCCATCGGATGCTTGCCGAACAGCAGACCGCTCGCATACGCCCCGGTATCGGTCGAGATGACGATGAGCAGGAACGCGAGGGTCCACCACTCGCCGCCGTCCTGCGCGGCCATGACGACCGCGAAACTGCCCAGGAAGGGCACGTAGGCCTGCACGAGGGTGCCGGCGCCGAGGTCCTTCCAGAACTCAAGCGCCGTGCCCCGGCGGCTCGGGCGGATCTGTTCGGCCGCGCGCCAGAGGCCGACAAGCAGAACCCCGCCGAGGAAGACGAGCCAGGCTCCGCTCGCGCCGAAGTAGAAGGCCGCGGGCACGAGGGCGACCGCCGCGAAGATGGTCGGCACGCGGGGCACATAGCGGCCGGCGAACCAGAGAGCGCTCGCGAGCTCGAACGCGGTGAAGGCGAGGAGCGCGGCGGCCACGAGCATGAAGAAGGACTTCACGAGGATGAGGCTCAGCAGCATGCTCACGCCGAGCACGAGTCCGAACCCGATGGCGAGGGGCAGGTTACGGCCAGCCTTCGCCTCGAGCTTCTCGTTCGCGTCGTCGAGGTGGGCGCGGGTCGTGGCGATCTGGGCGCGGATCTCCTCGCGAGTCGCGGCGGCGCGGGCCTCGAGGTCCTCACGCCCTTGGCGCACGCGTCTCTTGAGCGCTGGTCGGGGCCTCTCCGGAGAATCCGACATCTAGACCTCGAGGAGCTCGGCTTCCTTCTTCTTGAGGGCGTCGTCGATCGCATCGATGTGTGACTTGGTGATGGCCTCGAGTTCCTTCTCGCCGCGTGTCACCTCGTCGTCGCCGACGTCGCTCTTGAGGGCGTCGAGGTCGTCCTTCGCGCGACGGCGGATGTTGCGGATCGACACCTTGGCGTCTTCGCCCTTGGCGCGCACGAGCTTGACGAACTCCTTGCGGCGCTCCTCGGTCAGCTCGGGCAGGGTGACGCGGATGACGGTGCCGTCGTTGCCGACGTTGGCGCTGAGGTTTGGAGCCGAGACGAGTGCGCGCTCGATGTCCTTGAGCGCGATCTTGTCGTACGGGGTCACGAGCAGCGTGCGCGCCTCGGGGTTCTGCATGCCGGCGAGCTGCCCGAGGGGCGTCGGGGTGCCGTAGTAGTCCACAAGGATTTTCTGGAATAGTGCCGGGTTCGCGCGGCCGGTGCGCACATTTCCGAAGTCGTCCTTTGCCGCCTCGACGGATTTGTGCATCTTGTCTTTGGCTTCTGCTAGTACGTCACTGATCACGACTGCTCCTTCATATCTTTTCGAGTTTAGACGGTTGCCACACCGCTGGCTTGCGGGGATCACCGACAAGGAACATCGATACCGCGAGCGCCGAGAGGATGAGGGCGGTGAGCCAGAGCAGATGCACCACGAGCGGGAACGGGATGAACATCGTCACGCCGACGCCGACGAGGGTCACGGCGACCGCGGCGAGGGCCGGCCACCAGATCCTCCGCCAGCCCACGACGATCGCCGCGGCAGGCAGCACGTAGGCGATCTGGCTCGCGGTGCCACTCGCTCGCACCGCACGCGCGGCCGGCTCGAGGCCGGGCACGGCATCCACCCACGGCCCGAAGAACATCGCCGAGCAGTGAAAGATCAGCAGCACGCCGGCGATGATCACCAGTGCTCGCTCCCACGGCCGCAGCGGCACGGCGCGCGGTGTCAGCACCGCGCCGCGGGAGAGCAGGCGGATCAGCCCGCCCAGGAGAACGACCCCGAGCAGGGCACTCCATAATAGCGGCTGGTCCATCTGCATCGCCTCCGGCGGGCTACCTGACGAGTGTGCCGATGCGCTCCCCGCAGATCGCGCGGGTCACGTTGCCGTCGGGCTTCATCCCGAACACCACCATCGGCATCCCATTGTCCTTGCACAGGCTGAACGCGGTGGAGTCGACCACGTTGAGGCCCTTTACGAGTGCCTCCTGGTAGGTGATCTCGTCGATCTTCGTGGCGGTCTCGTCCTTGTTAGGGTCGGCGGAGTACACACCGTCGACGCCATTCTTGGCCACGAGCACCACGTCTGCACCGATCTCGAGCGCGCGCTGGGCGGCGACGGTGTCGGTCGAGAAGTAGGGCAGACCCGCGCCGGCGCCGAAGATGACGACCCGGCCCTTCTCGAGGTGGCGTTCGGCGCGGCGCGGGATGTACGGCTCGGCGACCTGGGTCATCGAGATGGCCGATTGCACGCGCGTCGCGGCGCCGGCCTGTTCGAGGAAGTCCTGCAGGGCGAGCGCATTCATCACGGTTCCGAGCATGCCCATGTAGTCGGCGCGGCCGCGATCCATGCCGCGCTGGCTGAGCTCAGCTCCGCGGAAGAAGTTGCCTCCGCCGACGACGATCGCGACCTCGACATCCTGGGCCGCCTCCGCGATCTCGCGGGCCATTGCGCTGACGACATCGGGGTTGACCCCCACCGACCCTCCGCCGAATGCTTCGCCCGAAAGCTTGAGCAGTACCCGTCGCTTCTTGGTTTCCGTCATGGGTGCTCTTCCGCTCGCTTGTTGCTGATTATGCCGCTTAACGTGTGCTGACACACAAACAGGGCCCGAACCGCTGTACGCGACCCGGACCCTGTTTCACGTGTGTGTTACGCGCCGACCTTGAAACGGGCGAAGCCCGTGACCGTGAGCCCGGCGTCTGCCAGCACTTTCGCGACGGACAGCTTGTTGTCCTTCGCGTAGTCCTGGTCGAGCAGGGCGACCTGCTTGAAGTAACCCGTGACGCGTCCCTCGATGATTTTCGGAAGCGCGGCCTCCGGCTTTCCCTCGTTGCGGCTGATCTCCTCGACGATGCGGCGCTCGGTCTCGACCACATCGGTCGGGACGTCGTCCCGCGAGAGGTACTGCGGGTCCGCGAACGAGATGTGCTGCGCGATGCTGCGCGCGGTCTCCGCGTCGTCTCCCGTGTACCCGACGACAACGCCGACCTGCGGAGGCAGGTCCTTGTTGGTCTTGTGCAGGTAGACGGAGAACTTCGCCGCGTCGATCGCGACAAGGCGGCGAAGGACGATCTTCTCGCCGAGCACAGCCGCTTCGTCGCTGACAAGCTCCGCGACGGTCTGGGTTCCGATCCTCGCGGCGAGTGCCTCCTCGACGGTCGTGGCGCCCGCGGCGATGGCGGCGTCAAGCACCGTGTCGCCGAGCTTCACGAACTTCTCGCCCTTGGCGACGAAGTCGGTCTCGCAGTCGAGCTCGATCAGCGTCGTGGTGGATCCGTTTTCCTTCGCGGCGACGAGGCCCTCGCTCGTGGAGCGGTCGGCGCGCTTCGCGTTGCCCTTTGCTCCCTTGAGACGCAGGAGCTCGGTGGCTTTCTCGAGGTCTCCCCCGGCTTCGACGAGGGCGTTCTTGGAATCGACCATTCCAGTGCCCAGGCGCTCGCGCAGGGTCTTGAGGTCAGCCAGGCTGAAATCTGCCATGGGGGTTCCTTACTTGGTCTCGGCTGCAGCAGTCTTCGCTGCGGGCTTCTTCGGGGCGGGCTTGGAGGCGGTGGGGGCCTTCTCTGCCTCGGTGGCTTCGGCTTCGATCTTCGCCTCGGCCGCCTCGGCGGACTCGACGGAGTGCTCGGGGACGATGGTCACGTCGGCGGCGGCCTCGTGCTCGGCGACGACGGCATCCGCGTCGTTCTCCTCGACAGGGAGGTCGGCGGTAACTTCGACCACGAGGGCTTCAGCGGCAGCGGTCTCAACAGCAGCGGTCTCGACAGCAGCCGTCTCGACAGCAGCGGACTGGACAGCAGCGGTCTCGACGGCAGCGGTCTCAACAGCAGCGGTCTCAACAGCGGCGTCGGCCTGGCCGAGAAGCTCTGCTTCCCAGGCGGCGAGCGGCTCGACGGGAGCGGATCCCTCTTCGGGCTTCTGGTGGCGCTGGATGAGGCCCTCGGCTGCGGCGTCCGCGATGATGCGGGTCAGCAGTCCGACGGAGCGGATCGCGTCGTCGTTACCCGGGATCGGGTACTGAACGTCGTCGGGGTCGCAGTTGGTGTCGAGGATCGCGATGACCGGGATGCCGAGCTTGTGCGCCTCGTCGATCGCGAGGTGCTCCTTCTTGGTGTCGACGATCCAGATCGCGGACGGGGTCTTAGTGAGGTTACGGATACCACCAAGGCTGCGGTTGAGCTTGATGAGCTCACGCTTCTTGATGAGCAGTTCCTTCTTGGTGAAGCCCTTGGTGGTGTCGTCGAAGTCGAGTTCCTCGAGCTCCTTCATGCGCGCAAGGCGCTTCGACACGGTCTGAAAGTTGGTGAGGAGCCCACCGAGCCAGCGTTGGTTGACGTAGGGCTGGCCGACGCGCTGCGCCTGCTCGGCGATCGATCCCTGGGCCTGCTTCTTCGTGCCGACGAAGAGAATCGTGCCGCCGTGGGCGACCGTCTCCTTGACGTAGTCGTAGGTCTTGTCGATGTGCACGAGCGACTGCTGCAGGTCGATGATGTGGCTGCCCGAGCGCTCCGTCAGGATGAATCGCTTCATCTTGGGGTTCCAGCGGCGGGTCTGGTGTCCGAAGTGAACGCCGCTGTCGAGCAGCTGGCGGATGGTGACAACGGCCATGGCCGTCTCCTTTACTGGCACACGTCCACCCATGCGGGCAGCGCAGTTGTGCCTTCTCAGTTGTAATCGTCACCGGTTGGCGCGATTCCTGGTGTCCGGCACACATCCGCCTGAATGATCAGGACCGAGTGGATGTGGTGGCATGCTCTGGTACGAGCACTGCGGGCACGCGTAGTCAGCGCACTCACGCGCGCTGCTTCGAAAATGATAGCACCGCTCCTGCACCGGGATGGTCGAGCTCCCCGAGTGCACCGAGGCCTCCGCGTGCTCACCGCGGACGCCGGGCCGGGTGCAGTCTGCCAACGTGCCGCTCTCGTCGCTCCTCGCCAGGCCATTCCGGCTTAGTGGCTTTGCGCTCGTGCTCGCGCTCGTTGCGCTGGCGGTCTCCCCCGACGGGCGACCGGCGGCGGGGGCAGCGGGGGCGGCACCCCAGTGGCTCTGGCCCGTGGGGCCGAACCCTGTCGTCTCCCGCCCGTTCATCGCGCCGGCGACGCCGTATGCGGCGGGGCACCGCGGGATCGACATTCGCATCGACGCTGTCGCGGGGCTGGGGCCGGTCTCGGGGCTCGGCGCGGAGGCCGGGCTCGGCGCGGAGGCCGGGCTCGGCGCGGAGGCGGGGCTCGCTGCGGAGGTTGTGGCCCCTGCCGACGGGGTCGTCCACTTCGTCGGCACGGTGGTCGACCGACCGGTGCTGTCACTGCGGCATCCGGGCGGCCTCGTCTCGAGCTTCGAGCCGGTGGAGTCCGGCCTCGTCGCAGGACAGCCGGTGTCGGCAGGCGACGTCATCGGCACCGTGCGTATCGGCGCCGCCACGCCCGCACACTGCCCGACACCGTGCCTGCACTTCGGGGTGCGACTGCACGGCGACTACGTGTCGCCGCTCAACTTCCTCGGCGGCATCGCGCGCTCGGTGCTCCTGCCGACCCGGGAGTTGCGGTGAGCGCCGGGACGGGCGGTGGCGTCGTGCGGCGTCCGAGAGCATCCCCGGGACCACACAGATCGACCACGCGCCCGCCGGCACACTTCATTGCCGATTCAGGCTCGCGGGTGCGCCGATCGGTAACTGGCCGTGAGCCGCTCAGTCGACACATGCGTGTAGATCTGCGTCGTGCCGAGGCTCGCGTGGCCGAGCATCTCCTGCACAGCGCGGAGGTCGGCGCCGCCGTCGAGCAGGTGTGTCGCCGCCGTGTGGCGCAGGGTGTGGGGCCCGGCCGGGCCGCTGCCGGGCAGCCCGTCGAGCAGCTCCGCCACGAGCCGGTACACGGTGCGCGTGCCGAGCCGCCCCCCGCGGGGCCCCAGGAACAGGGCGGGATGCTCGACGGGTGCGCCACGCGTGGTCAATTCGGCTCGTCCGTCAGGCCCGGCGGGTTCAGATTCAGCACGCCCGGCAGATTCGGCACGCCCGACAGAATCGCCACGCTCAGCACGCTGGGCGGCATCCGCCAGCAGCCGGTGGCGCCCCTCGTCGAGCCAGGCCTCGATCGCGCGGCGGGCCGGCACCCCGAATGGTACGACCCTCTCCTTCGCTCCCTTGCCCATCACGCGCACCGTAAGAGAACCGAGGTCGACGTCGCCGACGTCGAGTCCGGTCACCTCGCTCACGCGAAGGGCCGAGGCATAGAGGAGTTCCACAACGGCGACATCCCGGAGGCTGTTCGCGTCGCCCGACCGGACCCGCGCGGCGAGCGAGGCGAGCACCGCATCGATCTGGTCCCGCGTGAGCACCCGCGGGAGGTGCCGGTCGGGCTTCGGCGCCCTGAGCCGCGTGGCGGCATCGACCGGCGCCGACCCGTTCCGGGCGAGCCACGCGGTGAAGCCTCGCGCCGCGGCCGATCGACGGGCGAGCGTCGCCTTGGACACGCTGGCCTGCGAGCCGAGCCACAGCCAGTCGCGGAGCAGCTCGAGCGTAACCTCCGCCGGGGAATTCACTCCCCGCGCAGCCGCGAAGGCGACGAATCCGCTGAGGTCGGACCGGTAGGCGCGCACGGTGTGCGCGCTGAAGCCGCGCTCAACGGCGAGGTGTGCAGCGAAGTCCTCGAGCGCACGCGTCAGCAGCATGAGTGCGCTACACGCCCTCGCCGAGGTTGAATCGCGACTTCTTGGCCGAGAACATCTGCCGGCGCTGCTCGGGGGTCATCGCCTCGATCGATGCGCGATGCTCAGTCGAGAAGCCGGTGATCTCGGTCGTGTCTCCGACGGGGACGATCGAGTGCACGACGCGGTCCTCGTAGACGTGCACGATATTAAACGACTGGCCGGAGTCGACGCCCGACAGCAGACGCTCCTTCTCCGTGAGCGCGAGCGTGTAGCAGGTCGCGGCCGCGACCGAGACCGGCACTCCGGCAAACGTGCTGTGGGTCGAGAAGTGCAGGTGCCCGCCGAGAATCGCGCGCACGTCGGTCCCGGCGACGACGGCGGCAAAGCGGTCCTGGGCCTCCAGTTCGAGCATCTCCATCGCCCAGAGCAGCGGGGTGGGGATGGGCGGGTGGTGCACAGCGATGAGGGTTCCGTGGGGGGCGGGAACCTACAGCACGTCGGCGAGCCACTCGAGCTGCCCGTCGGTCAATTCGCCGTGGTGGAATCCGGGCACCGTGGTGTCGAGCGAGATGATGCGCAGACCGCCCAGGTCGTGAACCCGGTCCTGGGGCGCCTCGGTGGCCTCGGTGTCGAACAGCCCGCTCGAGTATTGCAGGCGTTCGTCGTGGTTGCCCATCACCCAGACGACCTCGGCCCCGAGCCGTGCCGCGGCGGGTTCGACGATCGCGCGCAGTCGTCGGTATGCATCGGGCTCGCCGAGGTCAGCGAGGTCTCCCGTGAACACGAGGGCCTCGGGGCGGATGCCGGATCGCTCAAGCTGTCCGAGCGCCTGCCTCAGGTTCTCCTCGGCCTCGATTGCGCCGTGGAGCAGCGCCCCGCCAGCAAGGAAATGGGTGTCGCTGATGTGCACGATGGTATGCGCGGGGGGCGGATGCTGGCCGAGTTGGATCACGCCTTCAGACTAGGACGAACCAGTGTCAGCATCGATTAACGCGCTCGGCGAGTGCCGACCGCTGTCCCGGGCTACCGCACCGACGGTTCGCTCGACCGATCGGGCCGCGCGAGACCGGCATCCGCTGTGCCGACCCCGGGCGCGGTCGGGTGCAGCCGCCTCGGCCACCAGAACTTGTCGCCGGCGATGAACGCGAGCGCGGGCACGATGACGGTGCGCACGAGGAGTGTGTCGAGCAGCACACCGACGCCGACGATGATCCCGATCTGGGTGAGCGTGATGAGCGGTAGCACCCCGAGAACGGCGAAGACCGCGGCGAGCAGGATTCCCGCGCTCGTGATCACCCCGCCTGTCGCCGCAAGCGCACGGATCATGCCATCGCGGGTGCCGAGCACCCTGGCCTCCTCGTTGGCCCGGGTGACGAGGAAGATGTTGTAGTCCACCCCCAAGGCGACCAGGAACAGGAAGCTCAGAAGGACAACGTTCGTGTCGAGCGCGGGGAAATCGAACACGGTCTGGAAGAGCAGCCAGCTCGCCCCGAGACTCGCGAAGTACGAGCCCACGACCGTCGCCAGCAGGAGCACGGGAGCGAGAATCGCCCTCAGAAGGATCATCAGCACAATCAGCACGAGCACCAGGATGAGCGGGATCACGAGATTCTGATCGGCCCGAGTGGCCTCGGACACATCGAGCGCCTGCGCGTCGAGGCCGCCGACGAGAGCATCCGCCCCCTCGATCGAGTCGAGCTCGGTGCGTAACTCACGAACCGCGTCGAACGCGTCCTCGGTCTCCGCTGCGGCGGACAGCACGACGTCGACCTGAACGATCTCCCCGTCGCCCTCGCCCACGGTCGCGGAGTCGACGCCATCGATACTCGCGGCGACCTCGGCGGTCTCGTCGGCGTACTCGGTGTTGACGATCACGGCGGTCGGCGACCCGCTGCCCGCGGCGAAGGAATCCGCGATGACCTGCTGGCCCTGCACCGCCTCGGGCGCCTGGATGAAGCGTTCGGTCTGCGCGAGCCCGGTCTGCACCTGGGTCACCCCGAGCGCGAGGCCCCCGAGAACGAGCACGCCGACGATGGCGACGGCCACGGGTCGCAGCGACACGAATCGGCCCAGGCGTGCCCACACCCCTCGGGCGGAGCGGTCCTCGGACCCGAACTTCGGCACGTAGGGCCAGAACAGGCCGCGGCCGAACAGCAGGAGCGTGGGCGGCAGCACAATCAGGGCGAAGATCATGGCGACGAGAATGCCGGTGGCGCACGCGATGCCGAGGGCCCGGTTACCGGTGAGTTCGGCGAACAGCAGCGTCAGCAGACTCAGCACCACGGTCGAGCCGCTGGCGATGATCGCGGGGCCGGCGCCACGGAGGGCCTTCTCCATTGCATGACGGCGGTCGGCGATGAGTCGGAGCTCGTCGCGATAGCGCGCGATCAGCAGCAGGGCGTAGTTCGTACCGGCGCCGAAGACGAGCACGGAGAGGATGCCGGTGACGGAGGCGTCGAGCGTGATGCCGATGAGGGATGCGACGCGCGCCGCCGCGATGCCCGCGAGGCCGTCCGCGGTTCCGATCACGACCAGCGGCACGATCCACAGCCACGGGCTGCGGTAGGTCACGATGAGCAGGATCGCGACGACGATCACGGTCGTCAGCAGCAGGGTGAAGTCGGCGCCGTCGAAGACTGCGCTGAGGTCGACCTCGAAGCCCTCTGCTCCGGTGAGCAGTGCCGTCAGTCCGTCGGGGAGGGGGGCATTCGCGATCTCGCGCAGCTCGGCGGCGCGCGCGCTCTGGCTGTCGATGTCGTCGGCGATCTCGAGCGGCACAACGACGATCGCGGCAGTGCTGTCGTCAGAGACGGTCGGCGGAGGCACGAATCCGTCGCGGGCGAGTGCGGAAAGATCGGTCGCGGCCTCGCCCACAGCGGCGAGGTCGTCGTCGGTCAGGGAATCACCGTCGCGACTGAACACGAGCAGCGCCGAGGTGGTGTCGGCGCTCGGCAGGGTCGTCTGCAGCTCGCTCACCTGCACCGATTCTGCGGTGTCGGGAAGGCCGGGGCCCGGGGCCGACTCGGAGGTAGTTCCCGAGCCGATCGCGAACAGGGCCGCCGTGCCAAGGAGCGCGACGACGAGCACGATCCAGGACGTCGCCCGCGCGGTGATGAATGTCGTCAGCCGACGCATGAGGCTCCCTTTAGCTAAACCAATTGATTACATACGTGCTTAGCTACTTTAGGCATACGATGGGATGCATGCAAGACACACCCGATTCCCGGCCTGGCCCAGTGGGCGCGGTCGCTCCCGAGGGCACGACCGGGGCCGTGGCTGCCGCCCGCAGCGAGGGTGCCGAGGACGCCGGAGGCTCGGCAGGTGCCGGCGGCGCTCTTCCTCTCGTCGAGGTCGACATCGGCGCGGGCCCCGCCGGTCGCGTGCGCGAGGCGAGCCTGCTGCTCCGGGAAATCCTCGACCTGACCGTCGATCTCGAGGCGGACGTCGGCTCGGAACTCGACGTCAACCGGCGCGACTTCGAAGCCATGCAGCACCTGGTGATGAGCGGTCCCCTGAGTCCGACGGAGATCGCCCGTCGCCTGGATGTGTCCACTGCTGCCGCGACTCTCATCGTCGACCGCCTTTCCGCGGTCGGCCACGTAACGAGACAGCCGCACCCGAGCGACCGGAGGGGAGTGCTTGTTGTGCCGAACCCGGCATCGGTCGACCGCGCGATGGCGCGCATCCTTCCCCTCATCTCGGGCGTGGACAGGGTGCTCGATGACTTCACCGGCGAGGAGCAGGGCGTTATCACAAACTACTTGGCGGGGGTCGTGGGCGTGTACCGCGCGCAGCTGCCGCCACAAATCGGCTAGCGCGGGAGTCAACGCCCGGGGGCGCGCGACCTGTTCTGTGAACTCACGCTGTGCCCCGAACCCAACCGCGTTCCCGTCGCGCGGCCCTCCCCTCGAGCTCAAGGAGCCCCAGCACCGACTGCACCTGCGCCGCGGACAGGCCCGCGCGAGCGGCGATGTCACCGACAGTACGTGGCGACCGTGCGCTGAGCGCGTCGACGACGCGTGTGCGCTCGGCTGACTCCGCCCGATCCGGGACAGCGACCCCCGAACCAGCAGCGGGCTGGCCGCCAACACCGGGGCCGCCGCTCCCGTTGCCCCGGCTCCCGCCGCTCCCGCCGAGATCGGCCCCACCGCGCCCGCCACCGCCAGCTCCACTGCTCAGAACAGCAGGGAGAGGGGCGAGCTCGGCCATCTCATCGGCGTTCGTCACGCAGACTGCGTCGAAATCGCGGATGAGCCTGTGGCAGCCGGCCGACGCCGCCGACGTGACAGGCCCCGGTACGGCGCCGAGAGGACGCCCGAGCGCGGCGGCATGACCGGCCGTGTTGAGCGATCCCGACCGCCAGCCGGCCTCGAGCACGACCGTCGCGAGGCTCGCCGCGGCGATGAGCCGATTGCGCTGCAGGAACCTCCACTTGGTCGGCGGCGACCCGCACGGCAATTCCGACACAACCGCACCGGCCTCGACGATCCGGGTGAGTAGCCCGTCGTGGCCGCTCGGATAGAAGCGGTCCACCCCGCCGGCGAGGAATGCGATCGTCTCGCCCGAGCTCGCCAGCGCCGCCCGGTGCGCCATCCCGTCGATACCGTAGGCCGCCCCGGAGACGATGGTGTAGCCGCGGTCGACGAGACCTGCAGACGCCTCCATCGCGACGTGCTCGCCGTATCCCGTCGCGGCCCTGGCCCCGACGAGCGCGATCGAGCTGCCCGCCGTGGCCAGCGTCTCCGGGCGACCGCGCAACCAGAGCGCGAGGGGCGCGTGAGCCCCGAGGTCGTCGACGCCCGCGGGCCAATCCGGATCCCCGGGGACAATCAGTCGCACTCCATAGCGGGATGCTTGACGAAGCGCCACAAGCGCCACCTGAGACCCCGCCCGAGGCTGCCACCGCTCCTGCGCCGCCACCAGATCGGCGACGGTGAGTCCGTTGGCCTCGAGCATCCCGTTGGTGTCGAGAAGCGCCACAGGAGTGCCCGAGTCATCCCCCCGGGGCCCTGACCTCTCCAAGATGGTGCCCACGATCCGGTCGGTGCCCCATCGATCGATCACGGCGGTGAGTGCGGCTGGCGCACCGAGCAGCGCCACCAGAAGCCCGGCGACGCGGTCCCCAGGTTCGGCAATCCCCGTCCAGGTGGCTCGCGCGAAACGGTCGACGATCTCCCCCACTGTGAGGTGATCCCGGCCGAGACTGCGAATGAGCGGGGCAACGACGGCCTCCTTGAGCCCGAACATGGTCATGACGAAATCGCCTTTCTGAGATACAGGGCTCGACCGAGGTGGTCGGCCGTCGGTCGCTGTGCGCCGTCAAGGTCGGCGAGTGTCCACGCCAAGCGCAGGACTCTGTCGTAGCCGCGCATGGTGAGGCCGCCGCGTTCGAGGGCGCGGTCGATCGACGCCGTCGTCGACGGGCCGAGCCGCGCGTGCGGGCCTCGCAACCACGGTCCGGGCACCTGCGAGTTGAGCGCCCAGGGCGTCGCGCTCAGCCGCTCCGCCGTCGCCGCCCTGGCTGCCACGACCCGACGGCGCACGGTCGCCGTGTCCACCCGCTGGTTCTCGTCCGCCATGCGCATCGTGGCGGAGGTGATGCGTGCCACGCGAAGCTGGATGTCGATGCGGTCGAGCAGGGGTCCGGAGAGCCTCGCGAGGTAGCGGCGGCGCGCGCTCGGTCCGCACACGCATTCCGAGTCCCGTGCGCCGTATTGCCCGCATGGACAGGGGTTGGCGGCAAGAACCAGCTGGAATCTTCCGGGGAAGTGCGCGACCGAATTGGCCCGGTGAATGCTGATGAAGCCCGACTCGAGCGGCTGGCGGAGCGCGTCGAGCACCGCTCGCTGGAACTCCGGCGCTTCATCGAGGAAAAGCACCCCGTGGTTCGCCCGTGCGGCGGCGCCCGGACGAATGACGCCGCTGCCGCCCCCGACGATCGAGGCCGCGGTCGCCGTGTGGTGCGGTGCCTCAAGCGGCGGACGTGTCACGAGCGACGCCCCGACCGGCAGCCCGGAGAGCGAGCGGACGCAGCTCACCTCGAGCGCGGCATCCGCGTCGAGGTCAGGAAGGATGCCCGGCAGACGCGCGGCGAGCATCGTTTTGCCCGCGCCGGGCGGGCCCAGAAGGAACATGTGGTGGCCGCCCGCCGCTGCGACCTGGATCGCCGCGATCGCGTCTTCGTTGCCGATGATGTCGCTCAGGTCGAGGTCGTCGTCGGCCGATTCCTCCGGCGCCGCCCGAAGGATCGGCTCGACCGGCACCGGCGTGTACTCGCCACCATGCCAGATCGCTGCCTCGAGCAGTGAGGCGACGCCGACCACGCGCACCCCGGGCACCAGCGCGGCCTCGTCGGCATTGCCTGTCGGCACCATGACGGTCGTCGCGCCGGCGCGAGAAGCCGCGAGGATGCACGGGAGGATGCCGTTGATCGGCCGCAACCGTCCGTCGAGGCCGAGCTCGCCGAGGTGCACGACGCTCGCGACCGAGCCGGCGTTCACCAGTCGGTCCGCTGCGAGGATCGCGAGCGCGATCGCCAGGTCGAACCCCGAGCCGTGCTTGGGCAGGGCGGCGGGCGAGAGGTTCACCGTGACCTTTCGGGTGGGGAACTCGCATCCGGTGTTCGTGGCCGCGGCCCGCACTCGGTCACGCGCCTCACCGAGCGCCGCATCGGGCAGCCCGATGAGCACGAACCCGGGGAGGTTGCTCGAGATGTCGGCCTCGACCTCGACGATCGCGCCAGTGAGCCCGAGAAGGGCCACGGCCGACGTGCGTCCGAGCGGCATCAGAGCCCCCGCCCCGCGTAGATCGACCGCCGCACAAGCCGCAGCAGCACGACGACCCACATCAGGCGACGACCCACATCAGGCGACGACCCACCGCAGCAGAAGCCACATCAACAGGAGGCACCACATCAGAAAACACTCCTCACATGCTCGAACTGCACAGGACCTCCGGGGGGCGCGATGATCGCGATCGCGTCGATGCGGATGCGGCGTCGGATGCCGGGATGTTCGCCGCACCAGGCCCCCGCCAGCCGTCGGACTCTGGCGAGCTTCTGCATCGTGATGGCCTCGAGCGGATGCCCGAACGCAATGCTTGACCGCGTCTTCACCTCGACGAAGACGGTCTCATCGCCGTCGAGCGCGACGACGTCGATCTCGCCTTGCCGGCACCGCCAGTTGCGGTCGAGGATGTCGTAGCCGGCGTCAACGAGGAACGCCGCAGCGAGAGCCTCGCCGCGCTTGCCGAGATCGTCCTTTGCCGCCATGGTTGCCTCCGACTCCGATGATGCCGCGGATCGAAGCGACCGAATCCGCTCGCGCCCGGATCGGGGCAGGCAGCTGGCTCCCGCCAGCTGGGGAGGAGAGGTGCCGCGGACTGGCCCCGCACGCAAACCAGTGAGCGGATCCGCTGGGGGCCGGAACCTGGCGGACTACTCCTCGAAGTACAACGGGAAGTGCGTGGCGCAGCCCGGGTTGAAACCGGCGCCGCAGGCGGGGCACGCGGCCGCGACCCGGTACGCGTCGATGCTCAGCTCCGTGCGGCAGACCCCGCAGAGGATCGCGTTCTCCTGCCATTGCAGCGCTGGCCAGCGCAGCACAGGGTGCGTCTCAGCCTCGGCATGGCAGGAAATGCAGGGGTAGTAGCGGTCACAGCACCGGAACCGGATCGCGACGACATCCAGCGCGGTGCCGTAGTGCACGCACCGGGTCTCGCCGTCGACGGTCCGACCATGGACGACTGGGGCCTGAGCCATGTGCCCTACTCGTCGAGCGCGAGTTCCTTGGGCAGCTCGAGCTCCTTGGTCGACAGCTCCTCCACGTTGACGTCCTTGAAGGTCAGAACGCGCACGGACTTGACGAAGCGGTCGGACCGGTAGACATCCCAGACCCAGACGTCGTTCATCGTGAGTTCGAAGTAGAAATCGTGCTCGGTGTCCTGTCGCACGAGTTCGACCTCGTTGGCCAGATAGAACCGGCGTTCGGTCTCCACGACGAAGCGGAACTGAGACACCACATCGCGATATTCGCGGTACAGGGCCAGTTCGACCTCACGGTCGTAGTCTTCGAATTCATCGTCGTCCATGCTGCGCTAATCCTACTCGTCCATCTCAGGCGGCTGCTTCAGCCAGGTGTGACGGTGCATGGCGGTCGCGCCGAGCGCAGCGATTGCGGCGAAATGGCCCGCGGAGCCATAGCCCTTGTTGCCAGCCCAGTCGTAACCGGGAGTTGTCGCATCCGCGTCGATCATGATCCGGTCACGGAAGACCTTGGCGACGACGGATGCTCCGGAGACCGACGCACAGTCGCGGTCCGCCTTGACCTGCAGCCGCAACGGGAGCCTGCTGGACAGGGCCGGGTTGAGCCAGTCGAACGCGCCGTCGAGCAGGATGATCGACTCGCGAATCTTCGCGCCACCGTTGTGTAGCCGGGTCAGGGCTCGCTTGCCCGCGAGGCCAAGGGCGGCGGTGAGTCCAAGGGTATCGACCTCGAGCGCCGATGCGAGGCCGACGGAGGAGTGCCGGGCCCACGCCGCCGTGAGGGGTGCGAGTTCCTCGCGCCGCTTCTGGCTGAGCAGCTTCGAGTCGCGCAGGCCGAGCGGGAACGGTCCGCAGGCGAGGTCGACGACGGCGAGACCGACCGCGACGGGGCCGGCAATCGCTCCCCGACCGACCTCGTCACAGCCGATGACGTAACGGTGACCCTTCGCGTGGAGGCCGGCCTCGATCTCGAGGGTCGGATCCGACACTGCCATCATCATGGCGGGCTAGTCCGGTTCTACCCCGACGCCGCGGAACGTGTCGGGGTAGTTGTCAATCCAGGACCAGTGCACCGACGGCCACGTGATCACGAAGGCGCGGCCGACGAGGTTGTCGATCGGTACGAAGCCCCCGCTCGGCGTCTCGGTGTTGTAGCGGGAGTCCTTGGAGCTATAGCGGTTGTCACCCATGACCCAGAGCGA
>JAJAZI010000144.1 GCA_026785785.1 Microbacteriaceae bacterium | reverse complement strand
TCTCTTTGTTGAATGCTATTGGTCGGCGGGGTTCGGGACGATGCACTCAATGTCGACACGCAGGCTTGAATGCTCGGTGGAGTAGACGAACCGTCCCACCTTGGCGATCGCGGCCCACGGCGACGGGTCGACGCGATTGCGGGGAACACCGGTGGTGGTTATGACGATCGGAATGGTGATGGTGCGCTTGGAGCCGGGGTCGATGCGCGGCAGCACGGGGCCGATGACCAGCTGGGCGGTGGCGGGGGAACTCTTCTTCTTTTTTTCCGCGACGAGCAGCCACACGGCCGAGAGCAAGCCGTCGCGCTGCTGCGGATCGAGCAGACCGGCGAGGCTCCCGGCGTCCTTGAGCGTCGCCGACTTTCCGAGCTGGTTGGATTCGGTGATCGCATGGTAGAGCCAGGTCTCCCGGCGGCCCTCGATGAGGTGCAGGCGCAGCTCGGTCGCGAGGGATGCAGCGGTGGACGCGAGCTTGGGGCGGAGGGGAAGCGCGGTGCGGCCGCTCGCGACCGAGTCGAGCAGTTCCTCGGCGGCGAGGTCGAGCCGCGCGAGCTCCTCGGAGGCGAGCATCCCGACGGCGAACCGCGGTGCCGAGACCGTGCTCTGCACGAGCACCCGGTCGAGTTCGAGCTGCACCATGCGCCGGAACTGCCGCACTGCGAACACTGCCACGAGCGGGGGGAACACCGCGATCGCGACGACGGTGATCTGACCGGGGATCGTCTCGGCGGTGAGCGGTGTGATGAGCACGATTGCCGTGACGAACGCGACGAAGAGCGCGGCGACGGCGATGATCAGTTCGCGGGCCGGGCGGTGCACCACCGCCGTCATGAGGCCGAAGCCGGCCGTGACGGATGCCGTGGCGTAGGCGCCGATGTCGCCCAGCGGCGCGATCGCGACGAAGTCGAGTGCGACGACCGCAGTGAGGGCCGCGAGGTAGGAGGCGAAGAGCCAGGTGGGGAGCCTGTCGCCCCGCGTCGCGATCGACAGGCTCATCGTCGCGAACGCCGCGATGAACAGCAGCCAGGCCAGAACGGCGGGCAACGCACTCGGGTAGAAAACGATGTTCGTCGCGAAGGCGACGAGGCCGTAGATGGCCTGAATGGCGCAGAGGACTCCCGCCCCGAGCGCGAGATGCGCGCTGCCGAGCGAGGAACCCTGGGCATTGGCGTGTACGACCGCGCGCGCGGCGGTCGATGCGGCGGGGACCCCGGTGAGGCGACTCCGGCCGCGTGGGACACCGAGGGTATTCTCCTCGGTTCGGGTCATGCCGCTCACCGGGGCACCTCGAGCACGACTGTCGTCCCGGCGCCGGGGGAGGAGAACAGTCGGGCGTTGCCGCCGACCTCCTTGAGCCGGCCGACGACCGAGTCCTTGAACCCGAGGCGAGCGGAGTCGATGTCGTCGAGGCTGAAGCCGATGCCGGCATCCGTCACCATGGCACGCACCGTCGTCTCGTCGTCGGTGATCGTCACGTGGGCATCCGTCACCCCGGCGTGCCGGCGCACGTTTTCGAGACACTCGGCGAGGGCGAGCAGGAACGCGTCGAGCACGTCGCTCGGGAGCAGCACCTGGCCGGTTCCGTGCCAGCTCACCTCGAGGCCCATCCGCCCGAATCGCTGCTTGACCGATTCGAGGGTGTGCCCGAGAGCGGACTCCTCGACGGGGTCCACGTTGAAGTGCTCAGAGGACTGCGGAACGGGGGTGCCGCCGAGGCGGAGCTGGCGCAGCAGCCTCGCGTCGTCGCCGGCCTGCTGCTGCAGCGCCGCCGGCGCGACCCCCACGCCGGAGTGGGCGAGAAGGGTGAGGGTGGCCAGTACGGTGTCGTGCAGCAGCCGGGCGCCCTGTCGGCGCTGCGCCTCGGTCTCGCTCGCCTGCCGTTCCGCCCGGTGGGCGCGGCCGATGCTGTAGATCTGTCGGGCCGCCCGCGGAACAGTGCCGCTCAACCAGTAGGCGAAGGTCGTGCAGAGCGCCCAGCCGAGCAGCACCGTCGCGCCCTGCGACGAGAGCAGGCGATCGCCGGGGACCGCGAGTTCGACGAGCACGGTGCTCGCGACGAGACCGCTCGCGAGGATCAGGATGCGAGGGAGGGTGCCGGTCAGCACGATCGCGAGGGCGGCGATGCCGCCGCCGGCGAGTGTGACGAGCGAGGTCGCCGCCGCGCGGGTCGTGTCGCCGTCGAACGGCCATTGCACCACGACGAGAATCGACAGCCCCGCGGCCATGCCCAGGGCCGGCCAGAGCACGGAGCCGCTCGAGCCGAGCCGGACGAGGCTGAAGGCGAAGACCGCGAACGGGGGGACCGTCGACAGGGCCGTGCCGAGCGGCACGACCCCGGGGATCGCCAGACAGAGGAGGCAGACGACGAGACTGGCGAGGCCGAGTCCGCGCGCGGTGTTCTGAAGCAGGCGGTCCCGTTCGTGCGCAAATTGTTCCACAGTGATCCTGTTTGCTTCCCGATTCCGGCTGAGAACGCAGGGCAGCGCACCTGACTCCGACGCGCCCAATCCTATGGCAGACCTACTCGGGAGTGAGCCAACCTTCACGAATGCCACGCCGTCGGAGAAGAATCTTTGTGCCCACATCCACGCCGATCTGGAGGTATTTGCGGCGCGCCCTTTTGATGTAGGACTTGACGGTCTCTTCGGTCGTTCCCATGTGCTCTGCGACCTCCTTGATCGATCGGCCGGCCGCGTAGAGCATGATCGCCCGTTGCTCCTGCTGGCCGAGTCCGGGGTCGCGGCTGAGGCGCTGGCCGTCGAGGGTCGCCGACGCGAGCGGGCTCAGGTAGCGGCCCCCCGTCGCGACGGCCCGCACGGCGCTGATGAGCTCGTCGGCGGAGTCGGTCTTGGGCACGAACGCGAGCGCACCTGCCGTAAGCGAGCTATGGATCGAGCCGGCATCCGCGTGTCTGCTGATCACGACGGTCGCGGCGCCGGCGGCCGTGAGCGCTCTGATCTTCGTGCCGATCGGGATACCGTCGTTGAGGTTGAGGTCGAGCACCACGACGTCGACGGGGAAGTCCGCGTGGGCGAGCAGGCCGAGCCAGGTCGTCTCGTGGATGACGATCTCGATGTCGACCCGGCGGGCCTTCACATGGGCTATCACCCCGTCGAGGACCATCCGGTGGTCGTCGACGATCGCGACGCGGGTGAACGGCTGGCGTGAGCGCAGTGTGCGTTCGACCACGCGGCGACACCTCCCGGTTCTCATCCCGGCGGGACCCCAACTGCGGTGCCGAGAGAAACCCAGCATAACTACAGTGAAAGGAACTCGCGTACCGCATGCGATCAGGTCGCGAGAAGACGCTCGACCCACGGTGTGACGAGACCGCTCTCGATGAGGAACCCGTCGTGTCCGAAGGGCGAGTCGATGACGACCGGTTCGCGGCCGGAGATCCCTGATCGGAGCCGTCTGGCAATGACATGTTGGTCGGCGACGGGGAACAGCCGGTCACTGTCGATCCCGAGCACGAGACTCGTCGCTGTCACGCGGTCGAGGGCGGCGTCCACCCCTCCCCGCTCGCGGCCGACGTCGTGAGCGCTCATCGCGCTCACCAGAGTCAGGTAGCTGTTGGCGTCGAACCGTCGGGTGAACTTGTTGCCGTGGAAGTCGAGGTAGCTCTCGACGGCGAACTTGCCGTCGCCGCCGAGCGGGTTGAGGCTGCTCTGCCAGCTCCGCTCGAATCGGTCGTTGAGTTCGCTGGGGGAGCGGTAGTTGAGCAGCGCCATCCGTCGGGCGAGGGCGAGGCCACGATACGGCCCGTCCCCGTCGGCGGAATCGTAGTAGTCACCCGCCGCGAATGCGGGATCCATGCGGATCGCCTCGAGCTGTACGGAGTTGAGCGCGATCTGGTCGGCGCTGCTCAGGGCGGGAGCGGCGAGCACGGCCACCCGGGCGACGCGAGCGGGATGCTCGATGGCCCACTCGAGCGCGTGCATGCCGCCCATCGAGCCGCCGATGATGCCAGCCCAGACGTCGATGCCGATCGCATCCGAGAATGCCGCCTGCGCCTGCACCTGGTCGCGGATCGTGAGGAACGGGAAGCGCGCCCCCCATTCCCGGCCGTCGGGGGCGAGCGAGGCGGGCCCTGTCGTTCCCTGGCATCCTCCGAGCATGTTCGGCGCGACCACGAACCACCGGTCGGTGTCGACCGCCTTGCCCGGTCCGACCAGGTCGCCCCACCAGCCCGCAGTAGGGTGGCCGCGTCCTGGCGCCCCGATGACGTGGCTGTCACCCGTCAGGGCGTGGGGAACGAGCACGGCGTTGGAGCGGTCCACGTTGAGGGTGCCCCACGTCTCATACGCGACGCGCACCGACGGGAGGTGCCCGCCCGCCTCAAGCTGCATCGCGCCGATCCCGACGAACAGCCGGTCGCCGGGAGGATCGCCCTCGCGCCAGGCGCCGGTCGCGGGCGGGCCGCCGATCATGGATCGGGTGTTCGCCTCGGTGACGAAGAACGAGGGGACCGTGTCTTCGGGTGTCTGCCAGTCCATGTCGTCTCCAGTATCGCCGACTGCGCGGGGCGGAAGCTGTTTGTTACGCTTCCGCCCGCGCTATGGCGATCAGGCCGCGTTGGACGCGGCGGTGGAGCGTGCGGCGGTGAGGCCGGCCGAGAGGTCGGCGAGGATGTCGTCGATGTTCTCGAGGCCGATCGACAACCGAACGAGGCCGGGGGTGACCCCGGAGGTGAGCTGCTGCTCCGGCGTGAGCTGGGAGTGGGTCGTGGAGGCCGGGTGGATGATGAGGCTGCGCACGTCTCCGATGTTGGCGAGGTGGCTGAACAGGCCGGCGTTGTTGACGAGCGCACGCCCGGCATCCACCCCGCCCTTGAGCTCGAACGACAGCACGGCACCGACGCCGAGCGGCGCGTACCTGTTCGCCGCGGCGTACCAGGGGCTGGACGGGAGTCCGGCGTAGTAGACGGTGGCAACGTCGTCGTGGCGGTCGAGCCACTCGGCGACCGCCTGGGCGTTCTGCACGTGGCGCTCGATGCGCAGGCTCAGGGTCTCGATGCCCTGGATGAGCTGCCACGCGCTTGCGGGAGCGATCGAGGCGCCGAGGTCGCGCAGCAGCTGCACGCGCGCCTTGATGATGTAGGCGATGCCGTCCCCGAGTACGGTTGTGTAGCTTGCGCCGTGGTAGCTCGGGTCGGGTTCGGTGAGCCCGGGGAACTTCTCGACGTTCTTGCTCCACTCGAACTTGCCGCCGTCGACGATGATGCCGCCGATCACGGTGCCGTGGCCGCCGAGGAACTTCGTCGCGGAGTGCACGACGATGTCGGCCCCGTGCTCGAACGGGCGGATGAGGTACGGCGTCGCGATCGTATTGTCGACGATGAGCGGAACGCCGGCGCCGTGCGCGACCGAGGCGACCGAGGCGATGTCGAGGATGTTGATGCGCGGGTTGCCGATGGTCTCGGCGAAGAAGAGCTTCGTGTTCGGTCGCACCGCGCGCGCCCATTCGGTGGGGTCGTCCTGGTTCTCGACGAACGTCGTCTCGATGCCGAGCTTCGCGAGGGTGTACTTGAAGAGGTTGTAGGTGCCACCGTAGATCGACGACGACGACACGATGTGGTCGCCGGCCTGGGCGATGTTGAGAACAGCGAACGTCGTCGCCGACTGGCCCGAGGCCAGCAGCAGCGCGGCGGTTCCGCCCTCGAGCGCGGCGACGCGCTCCTCGACGACGGCCTGGGTCGGGTTCTGGATGCGCGTGTAGATGTTGCCGAATTCGGCGAGGGCGAAGAGGTTCTTCGCGTGCTCGGCGTCGTTGAAGACGTACGACGTCGTCTGGTAGATCGGGGTGGCCCGCGCATTCGTCACCGGGTCGGGCGCCGCCCCCGAGTGGATCTGCTTCGTTTCGAATTTCCAGGCGCTGGTGTCGCTCACGGGTGTCTCCTTCGTCGGGTGATCGGATCAGCCTAGGAAACGCTGGTCTAAGGGTCAATGACGGGCGAAATACGCCGTAACCTTCACTGGTCGCGGCGGGATCCGGTGGGGTCGGTGCGGGACGGACGGAGCGACTTGTCCCGTGGTTTGGTGCCGGCGACAGTATCCGAATCGAGGAACAGCCAGCGCGGCTTGGGCTCGATGATCGGGCGGAAGAGCCACCGGATGAAGGGGCTCGCGAGCACGATCGAGATCGCGATGCAGGCGAAGACCATGCCGAGGAGCCACATCGCCGAGGAGTGGTCGCCGCGCAGCACGCCGGTCTCGCGAATCGGATAGAGCACGAAGCTGTGCAGCAGGTAGATGTACATCGTCGACTGGCCGAAGCCCGTGAACCAGGTCTCCGAGCGGGGTATCAGGACGAAGAACGCGCCGCTCAAGACGACCGCGAGCACGATGAGCGCGAGCCGTAAGAGCCCGGCCCACCACTGGTCCTCGCCGAGGCCCGTGTAGGAGTCGTCGTAGAAGAACCAGAATCTCAGGTCCATCCCCCGCCAGACGTCGATGAACACGACGACGACGGCGAGCCAAGCGGCGAAAACGGCGATCGCGGCGCCGCGGATCCACCACGTCGTCGTCGTGACGACGTTCCAGCGGTCGATGAGGCCCCACTCCCGCAGCTTCCAGCCGAGAACGAAGAAGGGCAGGATGCCGATCGCCCGCGACAGCGAGAATGTGCTGTCGACGTTGGCCAGGTAGCCGACCCCGAACGAGAACAGCAGGGCCCAGAACAGCGGCCAGCGCACCATAGACAGGTAGGGAAGAATCACCCGGAAGATGCCCAGCGCGAGCAGGAACCAGAGCGTCCAGGACGGCTGGGACGGGTTGAACTCGGCGTAGCCCTCGACGAGGAACTTCACGAGAGTCCAGATCGTCTCCATGATGAAGTACGGCAGCAGGATGTCGGTGATGACCTTCTTCAGGCCGCGCATCGTCGGCGGGCCGGTCTTGGAGAAGTACCCACTGATGATGGCGAACGCAGGCATGTGGAAGGCGTAGATGAACAGGTAGAGAGCGAGCGCGTTGTCGGAGTCGGCGGTGAGCCGCTGGATTCCGTGCCCGATGACAACGAGCGTGACGCAGGCGAAGCGCGCATTGTCCCAGACCGGCACCCGCGGCCGCGGCGCCTTCGGGCGCGACAGACCGGACGGGTTGCTTTCTGGGGCAGTTTCCGTCTTTGTCATATCGCTGCAAGCCTAAGTCACGTGCATTCGGCCAGTACGGTGGATCCATCGGCAGAGGAGGATGTGTGGCTACACGGCGAGTGGTGGTGACCGGGGCGAGTTCCGGGATCGGTGCGGCGACGGTGCGGCTGTTCCGCTCGCACGGCTGGGACGTTGTCGGGGTCGCCCGGAGGGTCGATCGGCTCGAGCAGCTCGCGGCCGAGACCGGCGCGTCTGTGTTTGTCGGCGACGTGACGCAGGCCGCGGACGTCGAGGCGCTGCGGGTGCATCTCGCCGCGGGCGGGCCGGTGCATGTGCTGGTGAACAACGCCGGCGGCGCGTTCGGGATGGCGTCGGTCGAGGACAGCGACGCGGACGACTGGCTGCGGATGCTCGACGTCAACGTCGTCGCGGTGAAGCGGGTCACGAGCGCGCTGCTCCCGCTGCTGCGCGAGGGGGCAGCGGACGCCGGGGTCGCCGACATCCTGACCATCACGTCGATCGCCGGTCACGTTCCCTACGAGGGAGGCGGCGGGTACAACGCGTCGAAGTTCGCCGCGCACGCCCTCATGGGCGTGCTGCGCCTCGAGCTCGCGGGCGAACCGATCCGCGTGATCGAGATCGCCCCCGGCATGGTGAAGACCGACGAGTTCAGCCTCGTGCGGTTCGCGGGCGACCAGGCGAGGGCGGATGCCGTCTACGACAACGTGCCGAACCCGCTGACGGCCGAGGACATCGCCGAGGCGATCGTCCACGCCGTCGAGCTGCCCTCACACATCAACCTCGATCTTGTGACCATCAAGCCGGTTGCGCAGGCGGCGCCGCACAAGGTCGTGCGCGGCGTGCTGACGCCCCGCCGTCCGCAGAGCCAGCAGACGCAGGGCTAGCCTGCGGCGCGGTTGGTTCACAACTCAGGCGGCGCAGATGGTTGATAACTCGGGCGGCCTGGTTGGTTGATAGCTCCGGCGGCGTGTTCACAACTCAGGCTGAGTGGTCGGGGAACGCCGAGTTGCCGGGCGCGCCGCACCCGCTGGCCACTTTCTGCCTGACACGAGAACAGAAATCTGTCAGGCGGCTGCGCATGATGAGATTCAGATTGGGCTACCGGGCACAGCCGAAGGATCAACCGCTTGTGGTTGATGAACTTCGCGCTAATGTGCCGCTGAAGTCACTGACGAAAGCGCGATCACCGTCCGCCCGGCGCTTCGCCCGGGCCTGGCCTCATGACACGGGAAGAGAGCGTGGTCGGGCTGCCGTCGTGCCGTGCCGGCCACAAATTTGCCGGAGTTGTGAACACCGACCGCGTCAGCACGCCACGAGAACAGAACTTGCAGTCAGGTGGCCCCAGATTCTCCACATCCACGTCGCGAAGCCGCCTCCACACCGCTGAGTTGTGACCGCGACGGCGGGTCGCAAGCACCGCTAACGTGGTGCCATGACTGGCGAAATCAGGGAAATGCTCGACTGGGTCGAGTTCGGATCGGCGGCCCGGGAGCTCTCGACCGACGTCGGCGGTCGGGCTTCGTTCCGGATGTCGTGCTGGCGATCGCCCGCGGCGGGCTCCTGTCCGCGGGCGGGATGGCCTACGCGATGAATGTCACGAGCTGCAGCGCGCTGAACGTCGAGTCCGACACCGGCGTCGATGCGCGCCTGACCGAGCCGATCATGCTCGCCCCTCACCTCCACCAGGAGTCACTCGCCGACAAGCGCGTTCTCGGCGTCGACGACGGGTCCCACTCCGGCCACACCCTGTCGATGCTCGTGTCGATGCTTGTGTCGATGCTCGTGTCGATGCTCGAACGCACCGGGGCCGAGGTGCGTTTGACGGACCGCTGGATCGACTTCCCGTGGACCGTTCTCGAGCCCGTCACGGCATGAGGCTCGAGCCGACGGGCGGGTTCGATCCCGGCTGGGCCGGGGCGCTCGCCCCGGTCGCACCGCAGATCGCCGCGCTCGAAGAGTTCCTCGAGGCCGAGACAGCTGTCGGCCGGGGGTTCCTGCCCGAGCCGGGCAAGGTGCTCCGAGCCTTCACCGACCCCTTCGTTGACGTTCGCGTGCTGGTCGTCGGGCAGGACCCGTACCCGACGCCCGGGCATCCGATTGGCCTGAGCTTCACCGTCGACCCGCAGGTGCGCCCGCTTCCGCGCAGCCTCGTGAACATCTACCGGGAGCTGCGCGACGACCTCGGGGTGGCCACGCCGGAGCACGGCGACCTTGGCGCGTGGGCCGGCCGCGGGGTGCTGCTGCTCAACCGGGTGCTGACCGTTCGGCCGGGGGAGTCCGGCTCGCACCGCGGGCGGGGCTGGGAGGCCGTGACCGAGCACGCTATCCGGATGCTCGTGGCGAGGGAGGCACCGCTCGTCGCGATCCTCTGGGGCCGGCAGGCGGCATCGGTGCGCCCGGCTCTCGGCGCGACCAGGGTGATCGAGTCTGCGCACCCGAGCCCCCTCTCGGCGAGACGCGGATTCTTCGGATCCCGGCCGTTCAGCCGCGCCAACGAGATGCTCGCCGAGCTCGGCGCGACCCCGGTGGACTGGTCACTTCCTCCCGGCTCTGCTTGAGTGGTGGCATGCCAACCGGAGTTCCTATCGAGATTCGCTCGCTGACGAAGTCGTTCCGCGCCGTCGCGGCCGTCTCCGACCTCAGCTTCACGGTGCAGCCGGGCCAGGTGACCGGGTTCCTCGGGCCCAACGGAGCGGGCAAGACGACGACGCTGCGGGTTCTGCTCGGCCTCGTCGCCGCCAACTCCGGCACGGCGACCTTCGGCGGCACCGCCTACCGCGACCTGAAGCGTCCGCTTGCGAGCGTCGGCACGGCCCTCGAGGCCGCGAGCTTCCACCCCGGCCGCACCGCGGCGAACCACCTCGCCGTCTACGCGCTCGCCGCGGGCATCGAGCGATCCCGCGTCGCCGCCGTGCTCGACCAGGTGGGCCTCGCCGAGTACGGCGACCGCCGGGTGGGCGGCTACTCGCTCGGCATGCGGCAGCGGCTCGGCCTCGCATTCGCCTTGCTCGGCGACCCGGGCGTGCTCGTGCTCGACGAGCCGGTCAACGGGCTCGACCCTGAGGGAATCCGGTGGATGCGCGGCCTGCTCCGGTCGCTCGCCGCGGAGGGGCGCACCGTGCTCGTCTCCTCGCACCTGCTCACCGAGGTGCAGCAGACCGTCGACGAGGTCGTCATCATCTCCCGCGGCCGGCTCGTCTACTCCGGCACGCTCGACGACCTCGAGGCGGGCACGACGGTGGTGGCGGATGCGCCGGACCGCGCCGCGCTCGCCGCGGCCCTGATCGCGGCCGGCTCCCAGGTCGAGCAGGGCTGCGACGGGCTGATTGTCGTCGGTGCGACCGCGGCCGAGGTGGGCGCGATCGCGCTCGCCGCCGAGGTGCCCCTCAGCAAGCTGACCGCGAGGCAGGAGGGACTCGAGGATGTCTTTCTCGAGCTCGTCGGCGAGGGGGACCGGTCATGAGTTTCGCGAACGTCACGGCCGCCGAATCGTTGAAGCTCGCAAGCACGCGGCTCTGGTGGATCCTGCTGCTCGTACTGTTCGGCTACGTCGCGTTCACCGCTGGCCTGCTCGCGGGGCTGTTCGGGGCGATGGGGGAGCAGCTGTCGGCGACGCCCGGCTTACCGCAGCTGCCCGAGGCGTCGCTCCCGCCCGTCGTCTACAGCACCGCATCGGCGGTGGGCTACGTGTTCCCCGTGCTGCTCGGCGCCCTCGCGACGACGTCGGAGTTCCGTCACCAGACCCTCACCCCCACCTTCCTCGCAACCCCGCGCCGGGGTGTGGTCC
>JAJAZI010000143.1 GCA_026785785.1 Microbacteriaceae bacterium | reverse complement strand
GCCGAACTCAGCAGATTGAGCAGGCTGGCCGCGGCCGTATCGAAATCGCGCCACAGAAGACGCAGGCCAACCCGCTCGTCCCCAACCACCGCATCCATCCCTGCCGCCTTTCAGAGCAGCGACGACGAACGCCAGCCGCAGTCCCTACCGCACCATCCGGCTGATATGCCTCGCCCCTCGGGATGACGAGCGCAGGCGGGTGCGACACGGTCGCTATGCGACCTGCTCAATCAGCAGAAGGTAGTTGCTCAACCGGAACGCGGGCTCAGCCCAGCGACTTTTCCAGCTTGTCCGTGAGCTCCTGCAGGTCGAAGTAGTTTTCGATCACGATCACGTCGGCGAAGGTCTTGCCGATCGCCTCGACGAACTCGGCCGAGGTGAGGATCACCTGGGCGTCGGCCGCCGCGGTACGCACCGATGAGACGTCGGCTGCCGTCACGTCGGCCTCAAGTCCGAGGTTGGCCAGAACACGCTCGGCGTTGACCTTGAGAATGCTGGAGCTGCCGATCCCAGCGCCGCAGATCGCGACGATCTTCATTGTTCCCTCTTCATGATGGCGATGACCGTCGCGGCGTCCTTCGCCGCGGCGATCGCGGGGATCGCACTCGGGTCGTTGAACACGTTCGCGAGCTCGGCGACCGAGGCGAGGTGCCCCTCGATCGACAGGATTGCCAGGCCCAGCACGACGCTGACCGGGTCGTTGTGCGGATGCCCGAAGGCAACCGGGGTGCTCAGCGTCACGACCGCGAGGCCGTCCTTGATCACCTCCGGCCCGGGGCGGGCGTGCGCAAGCGCGAGACCGGGAGCGATGACCACGTAGGGGCCGTGCTCCTCGATCATGCGGATCATCTCCTCGGAATAGCCCGAGCGTGCGGCCCCGGATGCCTCGAGACCCGCGCCGGCGAGGCGCACGGCCTCACGCCAGGTCCGAGCATCCGCACCGATGGTGATGGCCTCCTCGGGGAGGGGTGGGAGGGGCATTCTCAGGCCTGCTCGAAGCCGGCGATGATCTGGTCGACGAGCTCCTCACGGTCCTCGAGCGGCAGGAAGGTCGCCGCGGCGGCATTGAGCTGGAAGACCTCGAAGTCGCTCAGGTCGTAGCCGAACGCGTCGCCGAGCAGCACGAGCTCCTTGCTCAACGAGGTGTTGCTCATGAGCCTATTGTCGGTGTTGACGGTCACCTGGAAGCCGAGCTGATACAGCAGGTCGAACGGGTGGTCGACGAGGTCGTCGCCCCACGCGGCGATCGCCCCGGTCTGCAGGTTCGAGGAGGGGCTCAGCTCGAGCGGGATCTCCCGGTCCTTGACCCACTGGGCGACCGAGCCGAGGGTGACGTAGCTGCTCTCGTCGGTCTCGCGATCGACGACGATGTCCTCGGCGATTCGCACGCCGTGGCCGAGCCGGAGGGCGCGGCCGTCGAACAATGCGCTGCGGATGCTGTCGATCCCGTCGGCCTCGCCGGCGTGCACCGTGACCGGGAACAGGTTCAGGGCGAGGTAGTCGAACGCGTCGCGCATCCGGCTCGCGGGGAACCCGGCCTCGGCACCCGCGATGTCGAAGCCGACGACCCCGCGGTCGCGGTGGCGCACGGCGAGCTCGGCGATCTCGAGGCCACGCTCGGCATGGCGCATGGCCGTCACGAGCTGGCCGATCCGGATGCGAGAGCCGGCATTTTGCGCGTCGTCGATGCCCTCGTCGATGCCCTCCTGCACCGCCTCGACGGCGTCGTCAAGACTGAGCCCGGCGGTGAGGTGCTGCTCGGGGGCCCAGCGGATCTCGCCGTAGATCACGCCGTCCTTCGAGAGGTCCTGCACGAACTCGCGCGCGACCCGGCTGAGCCCCTCGCGCGTCTGCATGACCGCTGTCGTCACGTCGAAGGTCTTCAGGTATTCGACGAGGGAGCCCGAGTCGGACTTCTCAGAGAACCATCGGGCGAGGTCGCCGGACTCCGTCTCGGGGAGTGCGAAGCCGACGGCCTCGGCCAGCTCGATGATCGTCTGCGGGCGTAGGCCACCGTCGAGGTGGTCGTGGAGGGAGATTTTGGGGAGGGCGCTGACATTCGCGCCGCCTCGGAGGCGGTAGTCCTCTGGGGATGTGGTCATGGGGTCAAATCTACCGGGTGCCGTCCTGTCCAGCCCCCTGCAGGCGGGCGGAGATCACACGGCCGGCCTCGATCAGCTCGCCGAGCACCGCGCCGACACCAATCTCGCTGAAGCTCGTGGCGACGTACGGGATCGTCAGCGCGGCGACGGGCCGGTCGTCGCGGCCGCGCACCGGCACGACGAGGTCGGTGATGCCGGGCTGCATGGGGTCGTCGCGCCGCAAGAAACCCGCCGCGGCGCCGCCCGTGAGCGTGATGCCCGCCGCGGTCGACTCGATGGGGAAGTCTGCGCCGACGCGCACCCGGAACCCGAAGTCGGCCGGGCTCTCAACCTGGGCGATCACGCGCACCCGGTCGGCGTCGAGCACGCTGAGGTTGCACGACTGGCGTGCAGCCTCGGTGAGCTGGCGCATAGGGCCGAGCGCGAGTTCGACGAGGCCCCGCAGCGGCGGATGCCGGTGGGCCAAGTCGAGCATCCTGGTGGAGAGCAGGTACAGGCCGGAGTGCCGGTCGCGGTAGATCCAGCCGCGCCGCTCGAGCCGCTGCAGCACGCGGAAGATCTGGTTCACTGATCGCCCGACTGCGGTCGCGATCGCAGCCTGGGTGAGCCCACCACTCTGGTCGGCGAGCAGCTCGAGCACGTCGAGGGCCTTGTCGAGGGCGGGGACGGCGTATTCCGGTGACTCTGCAGCAGGGGCGGCAGGCTCGGCATCCGGCGCAGGCTCGGCATCCGGCGCAGGCACAGCATCCGGCGCAGGCACCGCATCCATCGCACGCGCAGCGGTCTCGGGAGCCGCGTCGACGGGCACGGAGCGGCCGGGCATCAGCGGTGCGCGGCCATCGCCGCGAGTACGCGCCGGGCGATCAGCCGGTCCAGGTCGTCGGGCACCGCCTGGGCGCCCGCGACGAGGGTGCCGGCCGCGGTCGCGACGCGTTCGAGGGAGAGCACCTGGAGCAGGAACCCGAGGTCCATCGACTCGAGCGAGTTGCCCTTGGGCTCGCGGCCGGCGAGGTTCATCATCCGTCCGTCGGCGAGGAGGATCACGTGCCGGCCGTGGGCGAGATCGATCCGGTCGATCGCCTCGTCGAGAGGATGGATGCCGGTCGCCTTCGCCTTCAGCGCCGGCACGTCGATCTCCCAAGGGAAGTGCCCGCAGTTGGCCAGTACCGCCCCGTCTGCGAGCAGCGGGAAGATCTCCGCGGTGATGATTCCGGGGTGGCCCGTCGCGGTGATGAACACCTCGCCCCAGCCCGCGAGGTTCTCCATCGAGTCGACCCGGTACCCGTCGAGCGCCGCCTCGAACGCCGTGAGCTCGTCGACCTCGACGACGGCGACCTTGCCGCCGAGCGCCCGGAGGTAGTGGGCGACCCCACTGCCGCACCAGCCGTAGCCGGCCACGACGAAGCGGCGGCCGGGAATCATCATGTTTGTGATCCGCATGAAGCTCTCGACAACCGACTGCCCGACCGCGTGCCGGTTCTCACCGATGGCCTTGAGTCGGCTGTCGTTGATGACAATCACGGGGAACGGCACGCGCCCGGCGAGCTCGCCGCGCAAACGATCGCCGCCCGAGGTGGTCTCCTCCGTGCCGCCGAGGATGCTGGACTCGATGCCACGCGCGACGACACCCGCGGCGAGGTCTCCCCCGTTGTCGAGCAGGATGCCGGGGGCCGCGTCGAGCACGGCCGCGACGTTCTCGTAGTGCTGCTCCACGCTGTCGTCCCTGCGGCCGAAGACGGTCATGCCGTCGGCACGCAGCACGGCCACAATGTCGTCCTGGGTGGAGCCGTGGTTTCCGGTCGCGACAATCTCGGCGCCGCCGGCGGCGAGGGTCTCCAGCAGCACCGCAGTCTTCGGCTCGAGGTGCAGCGACATGCCGATGCGCAGGCCGTCGAACGGCCTCGAGACAGCGACGTCGGCGCGCGCCGCCGAGAGCAGCGGCATCCGCGACCGGATCCATTCGATGCGCTTGCGGCCGCTGTCGACCAGGGTCGTCGTCGGATCATCCATGCCCAACACCCTACGCCTATGAATGTAACTTTCATATATGCTTGCTCGATGGCGACGAAGATCATCCTGGACTGTGACCCCGGCCACGACGACGCGATCGCGCTGCTGCTCGCGCACGG
>JAJAZI010000142.1 GCA_026785785.1 Microbacteriaceae bacterium | reverse complement strand
GCCGCGTCCCAACTACACACCCCCGCACCCCGGGCTCCGCCCCAAACCCCCGGGGCCCCCCCCCCCCCGGGGGGCACCACGGGCCCCCGCGGGTCGCTTCGTCGTTAACCCCGGCGACATGCCGTACTCACGCGCCACAGCGCTGGAGGTCCCCACGAACTGCCCACTCTGGTCGCGTCCGCGCGCCCACACCCCACATATTTGGGCAACTCGCAAAGAAGGGTGCGTCAGAACGGCACGAACTGCCCACCCTGGCTGCCTCCGCGAGCCCACACCCCACATATTCGGGCAACTCGCAAAGAAGGGTGCGTCAGAACGACACGAACTGCCCACTCAGGCCGCCTCCGCGAGCCCACACCCCACATATTCGGGCAACTCGCGGGAAAAAGACTGGAGGCCAGCCCCGCAACAGCGGCCAGACCCCGTCAGCGGGCCTCAGCGCTGCGGCCAGGCCCCATCGGCGACGAAGTCCGGCATCGTGCGCCGCTTGTAGGACTGGAAGCTCGCGGCCTGGTCGGCGCACCACTGCACCTGGCGCGTGTGCAGCACGGCGATATCGTCGCCGAGCTCCGCGGCGAACTTGCGGGCGATCGCCTGGGCGACCCGGCCGGCGGCCACGGCATCCGCGGTCGCGTCGTGCGCGTCCATGAGTTCGACGCCGTAGACATCCGCCGCGCTCGCGAGCGTGCGCTTGCCCTTACGATAGGTGTCCATCGCCTTGTCGAGCACGAGGGGATCGATGATCGGACCCGGCAGGTCGAGGGGCTCGATGCCATACCGGACGGCCTCGCGGTTGAGCAGGGTCAGGTCGTACGGGGCGTTGTAGATCGTGATCGGCACGCCCTGAGCGAGCAACACGCGCAGCACCGAGACGATCTCGGCGACGACCTCCTCCGCCGGCCGGCCCTCGGCCCGCGCGCGCTCGGTGGTGATACCGTGCACGGCGCTCGCCCCGGCTGGGATCTCGATGCCGGGGTCGGCGAGCCACGCGACACCCTTGGGCGCGCCGGATGAATCGATGACTCCGACATAGGCCGAGACGATCCGGCTCGACTCAACGTCGATGCCGGTCGTCTCGAGGTCGAATACGCCGAGTTTGTCGTACCAGGTGTCACTCACACCGTCACTCTAGGGCCGACCGCCGACACCGGTGGGCGTTCCGAGGTGCAGCCAGTAGAAGCTCTGCGTCGCGAGCGTCAGATTTACCTCACCCTCGGCCCCGACCGTCGGGAACTCGGCCCCGCCGAACAAGTCCCACGTCGCCGAGCCCTCGAAGCCGGGAACCTTGACGGTGACCGAGACGGGGTTGTGGGCGAAGCTAAACACGCACAGCACGTCTTCGGCGGAGTCGCCGAACTGGGTGCCGGAGCCTCCGTACGAGCGCACGAAGGCGAGAACCGACTCGTGGTTGGTCTCGAGCACCGCGAGGGTGCCGAGGCCGAAGGTCGGGTGTGCCTTGCGCACGTGGATTACGTTGCGCACCCAGTGCAGAAGCGAGCGTGACTGGGCCAGCTGCGACTCGACGTTGGTCAGGTTGTAGTTGTAGACGAGCGACTGCACGACCGGCAGGAACAGCTTGCCGGGATCGGCGGTCGAGAAGCCGGCGTTGCGGTCCGGCGTCCACTGCATCGGCGTGCGGGAGCTGTCGCGGTCCGGCAGCCAGATGTTGTCGCCCATGCCGATTTCGTCGCCGTAATAGAGGAACGGGCTGCCCGGGAGGGAGAAGAGCAGCGCATGGGCGAGTTCGAGCTCGGCGCGCGAGTTGTCCAGCAGGGGAGCGAGGCGGCGGCGGATGCCGATGTTGGAGCGCATCCGGGGGTCGTACGCGTACCAGCCGTACATGGCCTGGCGGTACTCCTCCGACACCATCTCAAGGGTGAGCTCATCATGGTTGCGCAGGAACACGCCCCAGCCGGCGCCGTCGGGGATGTCGAGGGTCTCCGACAGCACGCTGATCAGCTCGGCAGCGTTCTGCGAACGCAGCGAGTAGAAGATCCGCGGCATGACGGGGAAGTCGAACGCCATGTGGCACTCCGGCTCCTCGTTCGTGCCGAAGAACGCGGCGACCTCGCGCGGCCACTGGTTGGCCTCGGCGATCAGGATGCGACCCGGGTAGTCCCGGTCGACCATCTCGCGCAGCTGCTTCGTGAACTCGTGCGTCGGCGGCTCGCCCTCGCCGTTGCCCTCGTCGGACTCGAACAGGTACGGGATCGCATCGAGCCGGATGCCGTCGACACCGAGGTCCATCCAGAAGCGGATGGTGTCGAACACGGCCTCGCGAACGGCCTCGTTCTCGAAGTTCAGGTCGGGCTGGTGGGAGAAGAAGCGGTGGAAGAAGAACTGGCGGCGGATCGGATCGAAGGTCCAGTTGGACTCCTCGGTGTCGATGAAGATGATCCGGATGTTCTCGTACCTCTTGTCGGTGTCGCTCCACACGTAGAAGTCGCCGAACGGGCCATCCGGGTCGGAGCGGGACTGCCGGAACCAGTCGTGCTGGTCCGAGGTGTGGTTGAGCGGGTAGTCGATGACGATGCGCATGTTGCGCTCGTGCGACTTCGTGACGAGGTCCCGGAACTCGTCGAGGGTGCCGAACTCCGGCAGCACCTCCGTGAAGTCCGACACGTCGTAGCCACCATCGCGCAACGGCGACTGGTAGAACGGCGGCAACCAGAGCGCGTCGATTCCGAGCCACTGGAGATAGTCGAGCTTGCCGATGAGCCCGGCCAGGTCTCCGGCACCGTCGCCGTTGCTGTCGACGAACGAGCGGACGATGACTTCGTAGAACACAGCGCGTCGGTACCACTGGGGGTCGAGAGTCAATCCGGGCAGTTGGATGGGTGCAGTAAAGCTCACGTCTTCCTCTCGGCCGCCAGGCCGCTAGTAACAGATTCGTTACGAGTCTAGAAGGCCTTTCGCGCTACTCGACTCTGTCTCGTCCCTATGCTGGAGACCAATGAGCATCGAATCGCCTTTTGCATCACTTCTCGCGGCAATTCCCGTCGAGAAAGACGAGGTGACGGTACTCGGCAGCACGACCCGCTTCTGGAGCTACGGTCCGGTGGATGCGCCCTTCACGATCGTCATAGCGCACGGCTACCGCGGCGAGCACCACGGGATCGAGCCGATCATCGCGCAGCTCCCCGGCATCCGGTTCATCAGCCCCGACCTTCCAGGCTTCGGCGAGTCAACTCCGCTCACTGAGGTTCCGCACTCGGTCGCCGGCTACGCGGCCTGGCTCACGGCCTTCGTCGACGCGCTCGGGCTCACCGGCCGCGCGATCATCCTCGGGCACTCGTTCGGCACGATCGTCGCCGCGCACGCCCTCGTCGACGGGCTCGCCACGCCCGCCGTGATCATGGTGAACCCGATTGCGACATCCGGGCTGCGGGGTCCGCGGCAGTTCGCGACGAAGGTCACCGTCGCCTATTACGAGCTCGCCTCGAAGCTCCCGGAGAAGCTCGGCCACCACCTGCTCAACAGCTGGTTCGTCGTGCAGTTCATGAGCTCGAGCATGACGAAGAGCCGCGAGCGATCGCTGCGCCGCTGGATCCACAACGAGCACCACACCTACTTCAGCCGGTACGCGAACCGGGACGTCGTCGTGGAGGGGTTCCGCGCATCGATCAGCACCGACGTGAGCGCGTTCGCCGCGCGGATCACGGTGCCCACCCTGCTCGTCGCCGCCGCCCGAGACGACATCACCCCGGTCGCCGCGCAATTCGAGCTCGAGCGGATGATACCGAATGCGACCCTCCGGGTTCTCGCCGACGTCGGCCACCTGATCCACTACGAGGTGCCGGCACTCGCGGCCGAAGCCATCACGTCCTTCCTCGACGACCTGCCGCAGCCGTGAAGGTCCTCTTCGACTGCAGGTACATCCGACTCGTCCGCCACGACGGGATCAGCCGGTACACGGCCGGACTCGTCGGGGCCTTCGCCCAGCTGCATCCGGTGACGATGATGATCCACGACGAGCGCCAGCTCACCATGCTCCCCGACCTGCCCTGGGTGCTGATCCCCCGCGCGCAGAGCGCGCTCGAGCCGTGGGTCGCCCTCTGGATCAACCGCTTCAAGCCGGACGTCGTGTTCAGCCCGATGCAGACCGTCGGGTCGGCGCACCGGCGGTTCAGACTCATCCTCACTCTCCACGACATGGTGTTCTACCAGACCCGCACGCCGCCGCGTGACTTCAGCCTGATGGTGCGCACGATCTGGTGGGGCTTCCACTTCACCTACGTTCCCCAGCGGATGGCGCTCAACCGCGGCGAGGCCGTCGTCACGGGTTCGAATACCTGCAAGGGCCTGATGATGGATGCGCGCCTCACCACGCGTCCGATCACGTCGATCCGCCCGGGCGTCGACCAGCTCGGCCTCCCTCCGCGCCGCTACCACGACACGAAGACCCTCGTCTACATGGGCACGTTCATGCCCAATAAGAATGTCGAGATGCTCGTGCGCGGGATGGAGTTCCTGCCCGGCTACACCCTGCACCTGCTGAGCAGGGTGTCGGATGAGGTGCGGGAACGGCTCTCCGCGATCGCACCGCCCGGATCAGTCGTGTTCGAGAACGGGGTGAGCGACGAGCGCTACCTCGAGTTGCTGAGGGCCTCGACCGCGATGGTGTCGGCCTGCTTCGACGAGGGGTTCGGCATCCCCCTCATCGAGGCGCTCGCGGCGGGAACCCCGCTCGTCGTCAGCGACATCCCGGTGTTCCGCGAGGTGGGTGGGCCCGCGGCGACCTACTTTGACCCGCACAGCGCCCGGGCGTTCGCCGAGGCCGTCACGGCGGTCGACCAGCCGGACCGCTGGAACGAGCTCACCGGGCTCGCCATCGCACAGTCGGAGGTCTTCTCCTGGGAGGAGTCGGCGAGGCGCCTGCTGAAGCTCATCGAGACGCTCCCGCCGCGCAACCGCAAGTGGTGGAAGCCGCGGGGCTGGCGCGCGTCGCCGCGGGTACGGCGCCGCACGCGCTGACCGATCCGCCGGCACCCTGCGCCGTCAGCTCGAGCGGCCGTCTTCCCTCGCGGCGATAGCGTTCTGCAGGTCGAAGTCGGCGGAGCCGGGTTCGATCGACTCGAACTCGATCGGGTCGTCGAACGCCATGAGCTCGAGCGCACCCTCCGCGTACAGGAAGCTGTGGATCGACCCGTTGGTGATCGGCACGCCCCTGAACCGCGCCTCCCCGGGAGCGACCGAGTTCAGCACCGTGCGGATGACGCCGCCGTGGGAGACCACCACGAGCCGCTGCCCGAGGTGGCGCTCCGCGAGGTCGGCAAGGGCGGGCAGCACGCGCGCGGCGACCTCGTGCCGGCTCTCGCGACCGGGAACCGGCACGCCCGTGGGGTAGGTCGCGTCGAGCGTCAGGTAGTCCAGGCCCTCGGCGGCTCCGTACCGGCGCTCAACGATCGAGTCGAGGCGCTCGGGCTCTGGCAGGCCGATCTCGCCCGCGATGATGCTCGCGGTCTCGAACGCCCGCGACAGCGGACTCGCGACGACGGCATCCCACCGGCGGGAGGCAAGGAGCCGGCCGGTTCTGCGCGCCTGCGCCCTGCCCGTCTCGTTGAGCGGGATGTCGGTACTGCCCTGGATGCGCCGCGCGGCATTCCAGTCGGTCTCGCCGTGCCGCACGAGGTACAGGTGGGTCATGAACTGAGCTGCGCCGCGAGGGCGGCGAGGTGCTGGGACGTTCCACCGTCGATCTTCACTGTCGCGCGCAAATCGCCGCGGGTGACACCCCGGTTGATGATGACGATGGGCAGCTTGCGCTTGACGGCCTGGTCGAGCAGCCGGATGCCGGAATTCACCACGAGCGACGAGCCCGCGATGAGAAACGCGTCGGCGGCCTGCATGAGCGCGGTCGCCTCGGCGAACTTCTCGGTGGGGATGAACTCGCCGAAGAAGACGATGTCGGGCTTGAGCACGCCGCCGCAGACGGTGCAGTCCGGTGTCACGAAGTCGTCGATGCTGCCGACCTCGACATCTCCGTCGGGGGCGAGCTCGCGCGCCTCTGGTTCGTCGAGCCACGGGTTCTCCCGAGCCAGGCGAATGGCGATGTCGGAGCGGGCGAACCCCTGCCCGCAGGTGAGGCAGCGCACTCGGTCCATCGTGCCGTGCAGATCGACGACGCGCTGGGAGCCCGCCCGCAGGTGGAGCCCGTCGACGTTCTGCGACATGACCCCGTTCACGACGCCGGCGAGTTCGAGTTCGGCGAGCGCCCGGTGCCCGTCGTTGGGCTGGGCATCGTCGAACTGGCGCCAGCCGAGGTGGCTGCCCGCCCAGTACCGTTTGCGGTACTCGGGATCCTTGATGAACTGCTGGAACGTCATCGGGTTGCGGGGGAGTGCTCCGGCGCCGCGGTAGTCGGGGATGCCCGAGTCCGTGCTCACTCCGGCCCCCGTGAGCACCGCGACGGTGCGTCCGGTGAGCACCTCAACGGCCGCCGCGAGGTCGCCCGCACTCACAGTGTCGACGTGAGCCGCATTCGGTGCCACCATCGATACTCCCTTGCAGTGCCCGTTCGGGCCGGAGGGCCAACGGGACCTCTTCAGGATAGACAACTGGTGGGTCCGATATGTTTCAAGTTGCTGGCAGCGAACCGTTCGGCCACCGCACGAGAGGAAGCCGAATGCGCGTCATCCGAATATCCACGCTGGACGAGCCGGGGCTCTCCGACTACTCCGGACTCACCGACGTGGCCCTGCGCCGCGTGTCCGAGCCGGCTGGCGGCCTCTACATCGCCGAGTCCAGCAAGGTCATGGCCCGCGCGATCGCCGCGAGCCACCAGCCCAGGTCGGTGCTCCTGCAGGAGCAGTGGCTCGACGCTCTTCGGCCCCTGCTCGACCCATTCGACATTCCCGTCTTCGTCGGCGATGCCGCGTTGCTTGAGAGCCTCACCGGCTACAACCTGCACCGCGGCGCCCTCGCGGCGATGCACCGCCCCGCGCTGCCTCCCGCCGCGCAGCTGCTCGAGCACGCGCGCCGCGTCGTCGTGCTCGAGGACATCGTCGACCACACCAACGTCGGCGCGATCTTCCGCTCCGTCGCGGGGCTCGGTGCCGACGCCGTTCTCGTGACGCCGCGCTGCGCCGACCCCCTCTACCGCCGCAGCGTGCGGGTGAGCATGGGCACCGTGCTGCAGGTGCCGTGGACGCGACTGCCGGACTGGCCGGAGGGCGCGCAGATCCTTGCGGCGGCGGGCTTCCATGTCGCGGCACTCGCCCTGGCGCCGGATGCCGTCGGCCTCGACCAGTTCGCGGCGAACGCACCGGAGAAGGTCGCGATCCTGCTCGGCTCCGAAGGCGACGGCCTCAGCCGCACCGCCCTGTCGCACGCCGATTCGATCGTGACGATCCCGATGGGTCACGGGGTCGACTCCCTCAACGTCGCCGCCGCGAGCGCGGTCGCCCTCTGGGCCCTGCGCTAGATTCCCTGCCCCGCTCGGATGCCCGCGAGCACGTCCAACCAGGCCCACAGCAGGTCGGCGGCGGGCGTGGCGAGGCGCGGTTGTCGTTCGTCGAGGTAACCGCCGACGTTCAGTGTCGAGCGCGTGAATGACCAGCGGGATCCCGAACACCGGCTCGGATGCTCGCTCGGCGTGCGGGAAGCCGATCTTCAGGACCGCGGGGGTGCCGTCGGCTTGCGTGACGGCGAGAACCGCCGCGGCCTCCCACGATGCCCGGCTCCGGTAGCTCGTGATCGCGGCGGTCTCGACCGCGCGACGCTGCACTCTGCCAGCCCAGGAGCGCGCAGTTCCGCGGTCCATGGGTTTCTCCGGAGTTGGCTTAGCATTGCCACGTGTCCACTCCCAGCCGCTCGGTACTGCTCCGACGGCGGGTCGCAGCGGCCCTGGTCCTCGCCATCGTCGCCGCCGGGGGAGTGTACCTCCCGATGACCCTCTTGGCCCCCATCGGAGCCGCGAGCGCAAGCATCGACCCCGTCGAGACTCTTGTGCGCGATGCCTCAGAGCTCACGTTCCCCGGCGTCGGGGCGAGCGGGATCTCCGCGGTCGGATTCGACGGGGTGCTGGCCTCGAGCGGCTCGGAGGAGGCCCTGCCGATCGCGAGTATCAGCAAGGTGATCTCGACCCTCGTCGTGCTCGACGCGAAACCACTCGCCGTCGGCGAGGACGGCCCCTCCATCGTCTTCAACCAGGTCGACGTTGCGCTGTACGGCAAGTACCAGCGAGTAGGCGGCACGGTCGAACCGGTCACGGCCGGGCTCGCGATGAGCCAGCGCGACCTGCTCGAAGTCGTGCTCGTCTCCTCGGCGAACAACTACGCCGAGTCCCTCGTCGGCTGGGCGTTCGGGTCGCAGTCCGAGTTCGTGGACGCGACGGAAGCATGGCTCACCGCGGGTGGCTTCGACTCCACCGTCATCGTCGAGCCCACCGGTGTGTCGCCGAGCAACGTCAGCAGCATTCCCGACCTCGTTGGAATTGCCAAGCTCGCGCTGGGGAATCCCGTGGTCGCCGAGATCGTCGCCTCGAAGAGCGTCGACGTGCCCTACGTCGGCACTCTCACGAACACGAACAGGCTGCTGGGCGTCGAGAGCATCGACGGGATCAAGACGGGAACACTCGAAGAGGCGGGGTCGTGCCTGTTGTTCTCGACCGACTACACGGTCGGGTCGTCCGTCGTGACGGTCGTGGGAGTCGTCCTCGGCGGCGAGAACCGCGAAGCGCTCGAGTCCGCGACCCGCTCCCTCGTCGACGGCATCGCCGCGGGGTTCCACGAGGTTCCACTCGCCGAGAAGGGCGAGGTGTTCGCCTCCTACTCCACCGACTGGGGCCAGAGCGCCAACGCCGTCGCCGCGGAGGCCTCGTCCGTTCTCGTCTGGTCCGACACGCCGGTGAGCGGCGAGGTCGCCGTCCAGCCGCTCGTGAAGGCCGGCCGCGGCGACGCCATCGGCGAGGTGACCTTCACTGTCGGCGACGCGCGGGTGAGCGTGCCACTCGTGCTCGATGCCGGCATCGCCGATCCCGGCCCGTGGTGGCGCCTGTCGCATCCGCTCGAATTGCTGCCGGGCGGTGATGGGAACTCCGATGGAGCTCTTTCCACGCTTTTCACAGGTCGCCGGATATAATTGCGTAATCCGCGAGAGCAATCGCTCGTACATTTCGACTGGGAAGTCAACAGCCGGAACGGGGCTCCAACTTTATGAGCGGACAATCCATCGCGTCGCCCATCGTCACGTTTACCAAGACGAAGCCGGGCGGAAATCGGGCGAATCCCACGACCGAGTACTCATCGTTGCTGCGCACCGTGCGTGAAGCCGGACTCCTGAAGCGTCGCACGGGCTTCTACGTGATGATGTTCAGCATCGTCACCGCGGCGTTGGGCGGCGTCATCACCGGATTCATCCTCCTCGGCGACTCCTGGTTCCAGCTGCTCATGGCGGCCGCGCTCGGTATCATCCTCACCCAATACGCCTTCCTCGCCCACGAGACCGCGCACCGCCAGGTGTTCGAATCCGGCACGAGGAACGACCTCGCCGGGCGCATCCTCGCGAACCTCTTCGTCGGCATCAGCTACTCGTGGTGGATGACCAAGCACAGCCGTCACCACGCGAACCCCAACATCATCGGCAAGGACCCGGACATCGAGCGGGACTTCGTGTCGTTCACCCCGGAAGATGCGTCGAAGGCGAAGGGCCTCTACGCCTGGGCCACCAAGCGCCAGGGCTACCTCTTCTTCCCCGCGCTCCTGCTCGAGGGTCTCAACCTGCACATCCTCGGTCTGAAGACCGTGTTCGGACGCGGCAAGGTCGACAAGCGCTGGGTCGAGGTCTCGATGATCGTCACCCGCCTCACCGCCTACGCCGCTGTCATCTTCCTGACTCTCCCCGTCGGGCTCGGCTTCGCCTTCATCGGCGTTCAGCTCGCCATCTTCGGCCTTTACATGGGCGCGTCCTTCGCGCCGAACCACAAGGGGATGCCGATCCTTCCGCATGATGCCAAGGTCGACTTCCTGCGCCGCCAAGTGCTCACCTCACGCAACATCAAGGGAAACTGGGCGATGGACACCTTCATGGGTGGCCTCAACTACCAGATCGAGCACCACCTCTTCCCGAACATGCCCCGGCCGCACCTCGCGAGGGCCCAGGAGATCGCGAAAGAGTACTGCGTGACCCACAAGATTCCCTACACCGAGACGTCGCTCATGCAGTCCTACGGCATCGTCATCCAGTATCTGAACCGTGTCGGGCTCGCGGCGGGCGGCGATCCGTTCGACTGCCCCGCGGCATCCGCCTACGGACGCTGAGCCGCGTCGGGGCCAACCGCTCTGCGGCCCGGTCCCGACACGCTGGCGGCAGTCGGACGCTTGGCGCTGACGCCGTCACCGGATGACTGGTGGCGGATCCGCCGCACGACCCACGGCACGAGGTACTCCCGCGCCCAGCCAATGTCCTCGACACGAGCCTGTCGCCACGGGCGGCGGGGGAGCGGTTCCGGGTTGTAGGGCTCGAGCTCGTTGTCGACGCCGAGCGAGTCCAGAACCATTCGCGCGACCGTTGTGTGGCCGATTGACGAGAAGTGCAGCCGGTCCGGCGCCCACATGCGCGGGTCCTTCAGCTCGCGCAGCGCCCACATATCGGCGATGATCGCGTCGTGGCGGGCGGCGATCGCGCGCAGGTTCTCGTTGTAGATCGCGACCTTTCCGCGGGAGCGGTTCAGCACCGGAGTCATGCCGATGTCCGGGCCGTTGAACAGCACCACGGTCGCGCCGTCGGAACGCAGCCGCTCCACCGCCCCCTCGAGCCGGTCGGCGATCACGTCGGGGTCGGTGTGGGGCCGAATGATGTCGTTGCCGCCGCCGGACAGGGTGATGAGGTCGGGGCGCAGCTCCAGGGCGGCGTCGACCTGCTCGTCGATGATCTGCTGCAGCAGACGTCCGCGAATGGCGAGGTTCGCATAGGCGAAGCCGTCGGTGCGGGTCGCGAGGACCTCGGCGACGCGATCTGCCCAGCCTCGGTGACCACCCGGCGATCGCGTTTCCGGGTCACCGATGCCCTCGGTGAAGGAGTCGCCGAGGGCCACGTAGCGCGACCACGGGTGATGCTGAGTCATGATCCCCAGAGTGCCTCATGGACTGCGCCAGCGCCACTCGGGACCTACTCGTACCCGAATTCCCGAAATTCCTCTACCCCTCGCGAAGAAGACTCAACTCGATTTGTGCCCCGCTCGGGGGGCATGGCAGGCTAAATTCTCGCATCACACACGTTGCGCTCGGGATCGTGCCCAAATCGGGTTCGTTCCCAGCTGCAGCTGGACTTACTGCAGCACCACGATCGACTGGGAGGTCATGATGGGAATCATTGGTTGGATCATTCTTGGATTGCTCGCTGGCGCAATAGCGAAGGCAATTCTTCCCGGCAACCAGGGCGGTGGATGGCTGATCACTCTGGTGCTCGGCGTCGTCGGCGCCCTGCTTGGCGGTTTCATCGGAAGCGCGCTCTTCAACGCGCCCCTGGAGGACTTCTTCTCCATCCAGACGTGGCTGCTCGCGATTGGCGGCGCGATTCTCGTGCTGCTCATCTTCGGTCTCGTGACCCGCGGACGCAAGGCTTAACCGCTCCGCACACGCAATGACAACGGACTCCCCGCCCCCCCGGCGGGGAGTCCGTTCGTTTAACCGGCGGCGTGGCGGTAAAGTTTCATCCAGTGAGCATCCCCTCGACGTTCGGCACCTTCGCCGCCGAACACCTCTCCCCGGCATTCCCGGAGCGGGCGGCCAGAGGCACAGCGCAACGGTTGCGGGCTTGGCAGGCCGAGGCCCTCGACCTCTACTTCGAGACCGAGCCGCGTGACTTCCTCGCCGCCGCGACACCGGGCGCAGGCAAGACCTCGTTCGCACTGCGGCTCGCGGCGGAACTGCTCGCGCGGCGCGCGATCGACAGGATCACCGTGGTCGCCCCGACCGAGCACCTCAAGCGCCAGTGGGCCGAAGCGGCCCACCGCGCCAGCATCCGACTCAACCCGGGCTTCCGCAACAACCACGGAACGGGCGGGCGGCAGTTCCACGGCGTCGTCGTCACCTACGCGCAGGTCGCCATGGCCCCGGCGCTGCACCGCTCGCTGACCGAGGACCGCCGCACTCTGGTGATCCTCGACGAGGTGCACCACGGTGGCGACGCGCTGAGTTGGGGCGACGCGATCCGGGAGGCGTTCGAGCCGGCCACGCGGCGCCTGTCGCTGACCGGCACGCCGTTCCGCTCCGACACGGCCCCGATCCCGTTCGTCAGCTACCTGCGCGACGAGCACAACATCCGGCTCTCCCAGACCGACTACAACTACGGTTACGGCCGCGCCCTCGCCGACGGTGTCGTTCGCCCCGTCATCTTCATGGCCTACGCCGGCAAGATGCGCTGGCGCACCAGAATGGGCGACGAGATGGAGGCCAGGCTCGGCGAGGGCGACACGAAGGACGTCACCGCGCAGGCCTGGCGCACGGCACTGAACCCGGAGGGCGAGTGGATCCCAGCCGTGCTCCGCGCCGCCAACCAGCGCCTCACCGAGGTGCGCCGCTCGATCCCGGATGCCGGGGGCCTGGTGATCGCGACCGACCATTTCACCGCCAAGGCCTATGCCAGCATCCTGCGGGAGATCACCGGCGAGGCGCCGACGATCGTACTCTCGGACGAGAAGGAGGCAAGCGACCGGATCGACGCCTTCTCCCACGGGACGAGCCGCTGGATGGTCGCGGTGCGCATGGTCTCGGAGGGCGTCGATGTTCCGCGGCTCGCGGTCGGCGTCTACGCGACCTCCGCCTCGACCCCGCTGTTCTTCGCCCAAGCCATCGGCCGCTTCGTGCGCACGAGGCGGCGCGGTGAGACCGCGAGCATCTTCCTGCCCAGTGTTCCCTCGCTGATGGCCCTCGCGGCGACCCTCGAACTCGAGCGCGACCACGCCCTCGACCGCGAGCGCGACGACGAT
>JAJAZI010000141.1 GCA_026785785.1 Microbacteriaceae bacterium | reverse complement strand
GTCGCCGAGGCGGGCTCGATCCAGGCGATGATCGCGCCGTCGCGCACGAGAAACCGCTTGCCGGCCCCGCGCTCCCAGTGATCCGTCTCGTCGAGCTCCGCGAATCCGGCGTCACTGAGCCGGCGTGCGGCCTCGTCGACCGCATGGAAAGACGAGGGGCATGCGCACACGAAGGCGGCGAGGTCGTGCAGGTGGGCCATCGAATCGCTCATGGGGCCATTCAAGCATCCGCCACGGGCGGACTCGGAGACCACGCCTTCGACCTGTTCGACGGTGCTCTGGGTGAGTGCGCTGAACGCGATCGATTCCCCGAAAGATCGGGACCAACGTGCACAGCAACGGAGCCCCGGCGGCGGCAGGATTCGGTCCCGATGGTGACCCCTCGATGGTCGTGACGGGATCGGATCCTGCGCTGAGCCTCACCCTACTCCTGAACCGGAACACCGGGTAGGAACGCCGAAAATCGGCGCCAGCATCCACGACCCGCGCCGGTCACCACCTGCTTGTAGCCTGAAACCATGACCGAGCATCTGACTCTCCCGATCGACGACGAATCAGCCGAACGGATGCGCGCGGGCGGGCTGCGACTCGGGCTCGTCGACACGAGCGACGTGGGTGCCTTCGGGCAGTGGCTCGAAGCCGACTCCCGCGGGTTCCATCAGCCGAGGCCGTCGGCGGAGTCCCTCACGGCCCAGGTTCGCGGTCTCGCCGACCGCCGCACGACCGGCGTCTACGACGACTCGGCCGCCGACTCCGCATCGCCCGTCGCGACGGTGAGCTCGTGGCCGGCGAGGCTCACCCTGCCCGGCGGGACCGACACTGCGGCGTGGGCGATCAGCGCCGTCACCGTCGCGTCGACCCACCGCCGGCGCGGCATCGCCAGCGCGATGCTGACGGCCGAGCTGCGCACCGCGCAGCGCCTCGGCGTCGCCGTCGCGATCCTCACGGTGTCGGAGGCGACGATCTACGGGCGTTTCGGCTTCGCGCCGGCCGCCTTCGCGGCAGACTGGACGATCGATACTCGCAAGGCGAAGTGGGCTGGGCCAGCGGCATCCGGTCGGGTGCACATGCTGCCGCTCGAGCGCGCGCGCGACGACGGGCGAGCGATCATCGAGCGGATTCGCAGCGCCACCCCGGGCGAGATCGACCTGCGCGGGCACCTGTGGGAGCGGCTCTTCGGGCTCTCCGGCGACCCCGACCGCGCGAAGACCCTGCGTGCCGTCCGCTACGACGACGCCGACGGCGTGCCCCAGGGCTTCGCGGTCTACTCGTTCAAGCAGCCGAGCGAAGACTTCTCGGCCCAGGCTCTCAACCTCGAGTATCTGGCCACCGCCACGGACGACGCCTACGCGGGTCTGTGGCGCTACCTGCTCGAGATCGACCTCGTGTCGACCGTGACCGCGCCGCTGCGCCGCGTGGACGAGCCGGTGGTGTGGCAGCTGACCGACGTCCGCTCCGCGAAGAAGGCCGACGAGCAGGACCACCTCTGGACCCGTATCCTCGACGTGAAGGCTGCACTCGAAGCGCGCCGGTACCGCGCACCCGGCGCCATCGCGCTCGAGGTGAGCGATCCGCTCGGCTTCGCGGGCGGACGTTTCCTGCTCGACGTCTCCGCCAGCGGCACGGCCGTGGTCTCGCCGCTCGACGGCGAGGCTCCGCACGGGGCAGCCGCGGTCGCGCTCGGGGTCGGCGAGCTCAGCGCGCTCTACCTCGGCGGGGTCTCCGCGGCGGTGCTCGCGCGGGCGGGCCGGATCACCGAGTTACGGGCGGGATCCGCGGATGCCGTCGACGCGGTCTTCCGCACCGCGGTCGCCCCGTGGCTGAGCATCTGGTTCTGAGTCGCGCGGCCTGAGTTGCGCGGGGTGAGTCGTGCGGCCTGAGCCGTGCGCGTTACCCGGTGGAAACCTGCACGGCGAATACTGGTCTCATGAGCGCGCCACAAGCAGGCTTCCATTCGTCCTCCCCCGTCACCGTGTCGATCACACGCAACGTGGACCCCGATCGGGTTCCCGACGTGACCCAATGGGTGCAGGCGGGCGTCCGGCTCGCGGGCACCTGGCCGGGATTCCTGGGCTCCGGGTGGGTGCGGACCTCGGCGGACTCCCGTGAGTGGCACATGCTCTATCGGTTCCAGGATGCCGCGACGCTCGACGCCTGGGACACCTCCGCCCAGCGGGCCGAGTGGCTCGAGACCGGGAACGGACTCGTCGAGGACCGCCAAGTGCGCCGGCGCACGGGCATCGAGGGCTGGTTCGATACCCCGACCGCCGCCATCGACCTGCGCGCGATCCGCGACGGCGCGAGCGAGGTGCGGCCCCCGCGCTGGAAGCAGGCGGTGAGCATCTGGCTCGGATTCTTTCCGGTCAACCTCGCGTTCACGCTCGTCGCGGTCGCGTTCATCCCGGGCTGGGACGACCTGTGGACGCTCGCCAAGGTGCTCGTCACGACAGTGGTGCTCACGCCGATCATGGCGTACTGGGTGCTCCCCCTCGTGACGCGGATGCTGCGGCCGTGGCTCACCGCGCCGGCGCGGGGCCGCCGGGCCTGAGCATCCGCGGGCGCGCCCGCCTACTCCTCGAGCAGCCCGCGGATGTCGTCGGCCGTGAGCGCCTCGCCGAACTCGGCACCGTCGTCGAGCACCGAGTCGAACAGCTGCGCCTTGCGCTGCTTGAGCGCCATCACCTTCTCCTCGATGGTGCCCGCGGCGATGAGCCGGTAGACCATCACGTTGCGGGTCTGCCCGATGCGGTGCGTGCGGTCCACCGCCTGGGTCTCGGTGGCCGGGTTCCACCACGGGTCGAGCAGGAACACGTAGTCGGCCTCGGTGAGGTTGAGCCCGAATCCGCCAGCCTTGAGGCTGATCAGGAAGACCGGAGCCGCCCCCGCCTTGAACCGCTGCACGATCTCGGCGCGCCGCGTGCTCGACCCGTCGAGGTAGCAGTACTCGATTCCGGCAGCATCCAGCCGCTCGGCCGCCTTGCCGAGGAACGACGTGAACTGGCTGAACACGAGCGCCCGGTGCCCCTCGGCGACGACGTCGTCGAGTTGCTCGAGCAGCGCGTCGAGCTTGCTTGAGCCCATCCCGGCGTACTGCTCGTCGATGAGCGAGGGGTCGAGGCTCAGCATCCGCAGCAGGGTCAAGGAGCGGAAGAAGATGATGCGGTTGCGGTCGATGTCGTCGATGAGCCCCATGAGCTTCTGCCGCTCGCGCTGCAGAAACGTGTCGTAGAGCTGCTGGTGGGCGGGGCTGAGCTCGATCCGCAGCTCCTGCTCCTGCTTGGCTGGCAGCTCGGTCGCGACGAGCGCCTTCGTGCGGCGCAGCATGAGCGGACGGATGCGACGGCGCAGCTTCGCGAGCGCCTCCGGGCTGCCGCCGTTCTCGATCGGGTTGCGGTACTGCTCGGTGAACAGGCGCGCAGACGGGAACAGGCCCGGCGCGGTGACCGCGAACAGCGACCAGAGCTCGAGCAGGTGGTTCTCCATCGGTGTGCCGGTGATCGCGAGCTTAAACGGGGCGTCGAGGTCGCGCGCGCACTCGTGCAGCCGAGAGGCATGGTTCTTGACGAACTGGGCCTCGTCGAGGATCAGCCCGGCCCACGCGTTCGCCTGGTACGCCTCGAAGTCCAGCCGGAAGATCGTGTACGAGGTGACAACGATGTCCGCGCCCGCCGTGGCCTCCGCGAGTGCGGTGCCGCTCGTCGCCTGAGTGCTGCCGATCGTCCGCACGACGAGGCCGGGTGTGAAGCGTGCGGCCTCCTGCGCCCAGTTCGCGACGACGGATGCCGGTGCGACGACGAGGAACGGGGGCGCGGTCGCGGCGGGTGCAGGCCCGGCCGAGGACGCGGCATCGGGCGAGCCCATCGACGCAGCATCCGCCCCTTCCCGCGCGTGCACGACCAACGCGAGCGCCTGCAGCGTCTTGCCCAGCCCCATGTCGTCGGCGAGGATGCCGCCGAGGCGGTGCCGCCAGAGGAACGCAAGCCACTCGAAGCCCCGCACCTGGTACGGGCGCAGGGTCGCGCGCAGTCCGGTCGGCAGCGGCACGGCATCCACGGTCCCCACCGCCCCGAGCGCCGACACGGCCGAGCGCCAGCACGCGGCCAGCACGGTCTCCTCGGCGAGATACTCGAAGTCCGACCATACG
>JAJAZI010000140.1 GCA_026785785.1 Microbacteriaceae bacterium | reverse complement strand
CTACTGGGAAGGTCTCCGCGGGCGACTCGATCACGACCTCCCTCGGGTCGGGCTCTCCGACCATAGCCGACATCCTCGCCGGCAACCGCGGCTGAACGGCCGGCCCGCGGGAGCGGCACCGACCCAATTCCACCGGCTGTGGCGGCCCTCGCAGCACGCCCATCGCGCCGAGTACGGAGCAGTGGCGGTTCGCGTGCGTTCGGCAGCGACCACTACTGCGTAGTCGGCCACCATCTGGCGGCGCGCGACGCTCCCGCTCCTTAACGACACCCGATCCTTAACCACAAAAGACCCGCGCCACCAGGGAGCGGGTCTTTCGCGTTATCTCGCAGCCGGGCTGCGAGTGTGAGATTTAGAGACCGCGGATGTTCTCAGCCTGAAGACCCTTGGGGCCCTGGGCGACATCGAACTCGACCTTCTGGTTCTCGTCGAGCGACTTGTAGCCGTTGCCCGCGATGGCGGAGAAGTGCGCGAACACGTCGGCGCTTCCGTCGTCGGGAGAGATGAAGCCGAAGCCCTTTTCAGCGTTGAACCATTTCACAGTACCGGTAGTCATTGCAAGCTCCTCCTGGAGTGCTATGCGGGACCCGAACGTCGGGGCCTCGCGCCGAGGAGCCCGCATTCGCTCTCCCTGTGAGACGCTTCGAAAAGCGTTGCGACGTACGATGCACTTCAACTTCGTCTGTAACACTAGCTGCTGAATCGCGAAAAGTGTGCATCGCCGTAAAGGATTGACACACGGGGTGTCTGCTCGCTATGAGGCAATGTCGCGATTAACCTCATTAAATGAGCGACGACAGGTACAGCAGCGACGTGCTCGCGGGCTACTCCAAGCGCACTCCCCGGCAGGCCGTCCGCGCGGTCGAGGCCGTGCGCGGCCTCGTCATCGAGGAGAGCGCCACGGGATTCTGCGGCGCCGTCCTCCGGGTCGAGGGCAGGCTGGTCCACCTCGAGGACTACCGGGGCGCGGTGCGGGTCTTCCCGCTCGGCACCGGGTTCCTGCTCGAGGGAGAGCCGGTGCAGCTCACGGTGCCGAGCCGCGCACCGACCGGGACCGCGCGCTCGGCATCCGGCTCGTTCGCGGTCGCCGACGTCAAGGCCAGAGTCGCCCGCGCGAGCCGCATCTTCGTCGAGGGCCGGCACGATGCCGAACTCGTCGAGAAGGTCTGGGGGCACGACCTCCGTGTCGAGGGTGTCGTGGTCGAGTACCTCGAGGGCGTCGACGACCTCGAGTCCATCGTCGCGAGCTTCTCGCCGCGTGCCGATCGTCGCATCGGCGTGCTCGTCGACCACCTCGTGCCCGGCTCGAAGGAGAGCAGGATCGCGGATGCCGTTGCGCGTGGCCCCTACGGATCCCACGTTCACGTCGTCGGACATCCGTTCGTCGACATCTGGCAAGCGGTGAAGCCGGCCAGGGTCGGCCTCGCCGCGTGGCCGGAGATTCCCCGCTCGGTCGAGTGGAAGCACGGCACCTGCGAGGCCCTCGGATGGCCGCACGAGGAGCAGGCCGATATCGCGCGGGCCTGGCAGCGGATCCTGGGAAGGGTCTCGACCTTCGCCGACCTCGAACCGGTTCTGCTCGGCAGGGTCGAGCAACTCATCGACTTTGTCACAGACGACGCGACCCGCGGCTGAGGTCTCCACAGGTCAGGTGCGCTCGTGCTCCTCGCGCACCTTGCGGTTGCCGAGGCCATGGAATGAATTATCGACGGGCCGCATGCCGAGCACGATCTTGCCCCTGGCGTGACGCTGCTCGAGGTCCTCGAAGGCGTCCTGCACCCGGTCGAACGGATAGAACCCGGAGATGAGAACGTTGAGGGTGCGGTCGGCGGCGAGCCCGGTGAGCTTCGTGAGCACCCGCGTGTGGACCTCGGACTGCTCGGCGGTGGGCCTCAACGCCTGCACCTCGATGTCGCGGCGGTTCTCGCTCGAACGGAACCGGGCGGGGGCGATCTCCAGCTCGTCGGCGACCGCAGGGTTGTCCTTGCCGAAGTTGTCGATGTAGGCGCTGATGTCTCCGCGGGCGAGCTGTCGGATCCGCTCGGCGAGGCCGTCGCCGTAGACGACCGGCTTGACCCCGATCTGGCGGAGGTAGTCAAAGTTGCGCTCGCCGCAGGTGCCGATGACCGTCGCACCCCTCGCCATCGCGAGATGCGCCTCCATGCTGCCCACGCCGCCCGCCGCCGCGGAGATGACGACGATATCGCCGGGAGCCACCCGCACGGCCTCGACGGCATCGTTCGCGGCGAGCCCCGCGAGGAACAGGCTTCCCGCCACCTCCCAGGAGACGCTCGCGGGCTTCGCGACGAGGCTCGACTGCGGCACGACGATGTAGTTCGCGTGGGATGTCATCACGGCGTGGCCGAGCACCTCGGAGCTCTTCGCGAACGAGGTGACCCCGTCGCCGATCGCCGCGACGAGCCCCGAGAAGTCGGTACCCTGGCCCTGGGGGAACGCGACGGGCACCTCGTCGGCGAACAGCCCCTGGCGCACATACGCCTCGATGTGGTTGATCCCGGCGGCGAGTACTTCGACGAGGACCTCGCCGGGCCCCGGAGTCGGTGGCGGCGAGTCGACGAGTTCGAGTACGTCGACGCCTCCGAACTTGGCGAAGGTGACTGCTCTGGACGCGCGCTTGGTCGGGCTCATGCCTCATCTTGTCGCGGGGTGCCGCGGCGAACCGTCAACCACGGCAAACGCCCAGCGGACTCCCGGTGTGCTTGACTTGGGGCATGACTCCAAGCGCGGGCGCCATCGGAATCGGCGCACAGGTATTCGTGCGCGATGCATCCGAGACGGAGCCGTCGCCGTGGCCGTCCGAGCCCAGCGGAATCGTCTTTCGATCAGGGGGTTCGGCACTCGCGGGCGTCTGGGGCGCCGCCGGCGGAGGGCAGTGGTGGTGGATCGAGTTCGACGAGCCGCAACTCCGGGCCGATGGCGAGGGGCCGTTTTCCTCCGCGCAGGTGCTCGACAAGTTCCTCGAACTGGCCCCGCCTGTGTGGGACGCCGACAGCGACGACTCCTGACCCCCAGCACGCCCCCAGCCGGCGCTGCGATCGTTGACCATCACATTGTGAAAGGGAGCATGACATGGGATTCCTCGACCGCATTCTGGGCCGCGAGCTGCCGGAACCGGAAAGCCGCACGGCCCCGCAGGGCGCCCCTCAGGGCGCCCCTCAGCGCACCGACGACGAGATCGCCGTCGAACGCTACGAGTACCTCCTTCGCACCGCACCGCCCGAAACGATCGAACAGGTGCACACCGAGGCCTTCGGCAAGCTGACCGCCGAGCAGCGCGATTTACTCTTCGCCCGGCTGAGCGAGAACCCCAACCCGAACGAGCGCCCCGCGGATGCCGCACCGGCCACCCTCGCGAAGGCGGCGACGCGCACCGAGCTGCAGCAGCCGGGCACACTGACCCGCACCTTCGGCGGCGCGGGTCAGGGCGGGATGGGCCTCGGTGGCATGATCGGCAGCTCCCTGCTTGGAACCGTCGCCGGATTCGTCATCGGTTCGGCTCTCGTGAGCGCGTTCCTGCCGATGGATGCCGGCGGCGAGGCGTCCGCCGCTGAGTCCGGTGACACGGGCGGCGACGCTGGCGGAGGAGATGCCGGCGGCGACTTCGGCGGCGACAGCGGCGGGTTCGGTGACTTCGGCTTTTAGTCTCAACGGACGTTCGGCGGGTTAACCCACTACAGCTCGAGCACCGAGTGAGGCAGGGTGGTGGTATGCGTACTACTCTTCAACGCCCCAAGTCCGGCCGGGTCCTCGCCGGCGTCTGTGCTGCACTCGCGAATGGGCTCGGGTGGAACGTCACCATGGTGCGCATCGCTTGGATCGTGCTGAGCCTGTTCCCCGGCCCCATGTGGGTGGTCTACGCGCTGCTCTGGATCATCATTCCCGCCGAGGGAAGCTCGCGCCGCTAGGGTCGCTATGTGCCCCCAGCTATTCGTGACCTGCTCGCCGCCGACCTCGCCCGAGTGGTGGAGCTCAACAATGCGGCGGTGCCGGCCGTGCCGTTCACGGCGGCGGATGAGCTTGCGGCGCTGGTCGCCCTGAGCGACCACGCGTTCGGCGTCGTCGACGACGAGACCCAGCAACTGCATGGCTTCCTGATCGGATTCGATCCCGGCAGCGACTACGCGAGCGAGAACTACCGCTTCTTTGAGCAGCGCGGCGCCGACTCGCTCTACGTCGATCGCATCGTGGTCGACGAGGCCCGCCGCGGCCAGCGAATCGGCCGGTTGCTCTATGACTACGCGTTTCGGCTCGCGCGCGCCGCGGGCCGCTCCGAGGTCACCTGCGAGGTCAATGTTGAACCGCCCAATCCCCGGTCCCTCGAGTTCCACTCGAGGATCGGCTTCGTCGAGGTCGGACGCCAGGGCACCAAGGGCGGCAGCGTTCAGGTGGCCCTTCTCGCCGCCCCGGCGCGCTAGCGCGTCGTCGAGCGGGCCGACCCATGGTCGGCACGCGCGCGGCGGAATCGATGAGTGGGCTCGAGGACATCCGCGCGATGATCCATGGCACCGTGCCGCCCCCGCCGACGAGGGCCACACTTCGATCGAGATCAAGGTGATCCACCTGCGCCCGGTTCGCGCCGACACGGTTCGCCTGACCTGCTGCATCTCGTGACAGGGTTTTGCCACGTGCCAGCTTAGATTTGGTGCATGGTCCACTCCCGCCGTGCCGCCGTGCAACTTGAGCCCCGCCAGCTTGTCGCTGCCAGCCCTGCGCTCGACGCACTGCACGCCCGGGTGCTTGCCACCGGCGGCAGCGTCGCTTCGGCGATCGACCTCGCCGTCGAACTCGGGCCGTCTGTGCCGCTCCCCGGGCTCGGACAGACCCCGGAGCTGTGGTCGACCCTCGCGACGATTGCCGCCGCGGACGTGTCGGTTGCGCGCGTCGTCGAGCCGCACCTCGACGCCCTTGCCGTCCTCGCGCAGCTGCCGGGCGTCGCCGATCTCGGCGTGGTCGGAGCGGACGGGCGCAGCGCATGGGGTGTGTTCGCGGCCGAGGGGGCCGGTCTGCGGGTCACCGCGACGAGCCGTGACGGATCGTGGATGCTTGACGGGGTCAAGCCGTGGTGTTCGCTCGCGGGGCGGCTGTCGCACGCCCTCATCACCGCCCACACCCCGGGCGGCCGGCGGCTGTTCGCGATCGACCTCGCGCACAACGGGGTGCGGCTGAGGCAGGGGGAGTGGTTCGCCCGCGGCCTGCCGGGGGTCGAGAGCGGACCGATCGAATTGGGATCCGTTCCCGCCGTACCGATTGGGGACGACGGGTGGTACCTCTCCCGGCCGGGCTTTGCGTGGGGCGGGATCGGCGTCGCCGCCGTCTGGTGGGGCGCGGCGATCGGAATCGCCCGCACCCTCGAGGAGAGCGTGCGCACCGGGGACCCTGACCAGATCGCGCTCATGCACCTCGGAGCGACAGACCTGCAGGTCGAGATCGGCCGCCTCGCGCTGGCGGCCGCGGCCGCGAGCGTCGACCGGGACGAACCGGGCCGCGGCGAGACACGAATTCTCGCGCAGCGCACACGCTCGATCGTCGCCGGCTCGACGGAGGAGATCATCCGCCGGTGCGGACACGCGATGGGCCCCGCCCCACTCGCCCTCGACGCCCGCCACGCCGGCCGCGTCGCCGACCTCGAACTGTACCTTCGTCAGGACCACGCCGAGCGGGACGAGGCTGAACTCGGCCGCTCCCTGCTCACGAGAGAGGCACGACCATGGTGAAATTCGATCATCGCCAGAAGGGCACACCGGAGGACGAATGGCTGAGGGCGCCCCGGTGGCAGGAGGTGCCCTCGCTCACCCTGTCCGACTGCCGGAGACTCGTCGTCGTGTCGGCGCATCCCGATGACGAGTCTCTCGGCGCGGGCGGGCTGATGGCGCACGCGACGCATCTCGGCGTACCGGTGCACCTCGTCGTCGCGACCAACGGCGAGTTGTCACACCCCGGGTCGCCGACAACCTCGCCGGAGGAGATCGCCCTTCTCCGGCGCAGCGAGGTGCTCAAGGCGGTGCAGATGGTCGCCCCGTTCGCCACGGTCGACTTTCTCGACCTCCCCGACGGTGCGCTGAGGGAGCATGAGAGCGAGCTGGCCGCCCACCTGGAGTCCCTCCAATTCGCCGAAGGGACCCTCGTCGTCGCGCCGTGGCGCCGGGACCGGCACGGCGACCACGAGGCCGCCGGGGACGTGGCGGCGCAGGTCGCCCGCGCTCGCGGCGCCCAACTGCTCGAATACCCGGTCTGGATGTGGCACTGGGCGCAGCCGAGCGACGGTGACGTGCCGTGGAGCCGCTTCGTCACGCTCGCGCTCGAGCGTGACGAACGCAGCGCCAAGGACATGGCGATCTCCGCCCACGAGAGCCAGAATGCGCCGCTCTCCGACGCCGCGGGAGACGAACGGCTGCTGAGTGAGGAGTTCCATGAGTACTTCAGTCGACCGTTCGAGGTCTTCATCACACCCATTGGGAGCCGCACGCTCACGCGGGAGTTCTTCGATAGTTTCTACTCCGGAAGCGAGGACCCCTGGGGCTTCGAGACACGGTGGTACGAGATCCGCAAGCGTGCGCTCACCGTCGCCTCCCTCCCGCGACCGTTATTCGCCTCAGCCCTCGAGGTCGGATGCTCGATCGGCGTGCTCACCGCCGAACTGGCCGGACGCTGCGCCGAGATCATCGCGACCGACATCGCCGAGCAGCCGCTCAGCCTCGCCCGTAAGCGCCTGATCGAGCAGGCCCACGTCACGGTCGTGCGCGCCGACACCCCGATCGACTGGCCGGAGGGTACCTTCGACCTCGTCGTGCTCTCCGAGGTTGCCTACTACTGGAGCCCCGAGGACTTGCAACTCGCGCTCGATCACATCGAGGCGTCACTCACCGACGACGGGGTGATTGTCGCCTGCCACTGGCGGCATCCGGTCGAGGGCTATCCCGAGACGGGCGATGCCGTCCACGCGGCACTCCGGGCGCATCCGGCCTTCGAGGTGCTCTCCGAACACCGTGAGGAGGACTTTCTGCTCGATGTGCTCGTTCGCCCTCCGGCGCGCTCGGTGGCCCGCGAGACCGGGTTGCTTGGCCACGACGCATGACACCGGGCGAACCCCTCGACGAGTTCGCGGTCGTGATCCCGGTGAACAACGAGGACCAGCATCTCCCCGCCTGTCTCGCCGCCGTTGACACGGCGCTGCGGCAGTTGAGGCACCCGCTGCCGAGACTGCGGGTCGTCGTGGTGCTCGACGCCTGCACGGACGGGTCCGCGGCAATCGCCACCCGCTGGCCGGGGGTGGAGACGCTCGAGGTCGAGTTCCGCAACGTTGGCGCCGCGCGCGAGCACGGGGTCAGGCACGTGATCGACGGGTCGCTGGCGCCGGCCTCCCGGCTCTGGCTCGCGAATACCGACGCGGACTCGACGGTGCCGGGGGAGTGGATCTCACACCATGTCGAGGCCGCCAGGGCGGGAGCGGTCGTCATGCTCGGCGCGATCCGGCCCGACCCGCGCGACCTCTCGCCGTCGAAATACCGCGACTGGCAGCGCCGCCACGCCGCGGCGCCGGCGACCGCGCGGGTGCACGGCGCCAACCTCGGGGTGCGGGCGGATGCCTACCTCGAGGCAGGCGGATTCCCGGCCTACCCGGAGCACGAAGACGTGGCGCTCGTCGAGAGCCTCCGCCGGCTGGGCGCCGTCATCCAGTCGAACGCCGAGTGCTGGGTGCAGACCTCCGCCCGCATCGCGGGGCGCACGCCCGGCGGATATGCGGCCCACGTGCGCGCCTTCTACTGACGAGCGCGGTCAGGAGCCGGTGGCGAGCACGATCCCGCCGTCCGGACGCCGCGTAATCTCGCGAACCACCGGATTTCGATCGGCGCCGCCAACCAGCTCGGTGAATGTAACGACGAGCCCGTTCCCGACGAAGTCGCGCACCGCCGAGCAGGAGCTCGAGCTGGACAGGTCGGGGAGCACCGCGACGAGGCAGACGTCGCCCGGGTGGGCGAGCACGGCGTAGAGCCCGAATGCGCCGGTTCGCACCTCGGGGGTCAGCCTGCGCACGTTACGCAGGTCGTACGCGATCGGCAGCTGAACCGGGTAGACGTCGTTGATTGTCTGGGCTCGGATGAAGACCTTCAGGGCGGATGCCGAGCTGGCGTCCACCTCGCCCCACCGGGCGCGGGGGTCGGCGATGGCCTGCTGGGCAAGTGAATCGAGTCGTCGTGACACCTGTTCCAGCCGTGTCGCCAGAAAGATGTTCACGGCCAGTAGCGCCGCCAGCCCGAGGGCAAGGGAGGCGGTGAGCCGACGGCGCCAGCTGGGCTGCACGGGCGGCGTCGTTGTCGCGGGCACCGGCGCGGGCGGCGCCGGTGCATCGAATCCCCTGTCGGCGCTCGCACCCGTCGCCGGATCGCCCGCAGCCTCGCCTGCTGCGCTCCCGGCAGCCCCGCCCGCCGGGAAGTCCCCGGCGAACCTCGCGACCGCCGCGTCGAGGGCACGCCCATCCTCGGAGAGGTGGGCGTCGAGCTCGCGCAACCGGTGCTGGTCCGCCGTCAGGCGGATCTCGGCACCGGTGATCAGGTCACGCTGCTCGAGAGTCGGCGCCGCCTCCCCCGCGCGCGAGAATGCCTGCCGCTGAAGGCCGTCGCGCTCGAGCACCGGATCGGGAACGCCGCGCGGCGACGCCTCGCGTGGGTGAAGCCGCCACCAGAGCGCGTCGAGCACGTCGTGGCGGCCGGTGTACAGCTCCCGCAACCGGGCGAGGCGCGCCGGATCCTGCTCGACGAGAAAGAGCACGCGCAGGGCCTCGTCGCGGGGAGTGCGGTAGTAGACAGAGAACATCACCGCACCGCGGGCCGACCGAACCTGAACGGGCTCATGGCCCCATAGTAGGCATCCGGTGCCGCTGTGACCACGGTCGGTCGCGGGATCAACGCGGTCGCCTCAGGCGGGGGATGCGGCGGCCGCGGTGGCACGCGCGCGGGCGAGTCGCCTCCGGTCGCGGATGCCCTTCACGAGCAGTCCGACGCCGGTGCCGATGGTCCACGCGTTCAGGGGGTACACGGCGATCCGTTCGATCACGCCGATGCCGAGCCCGAGGTCGTTGCGGGCCAGCAGGAGCAGGCCGGCGGCGATCCCGATCACGCCGATCACGACGACGGCGATGCCGTAGCCTCGCCACTCCCGCTGGCCGAGCACGAGAAGCCCGAGCAGCACGATGCCGATATTCCCCGCCCCGATGGCCAGGAAGGCCGCGAGCACATGGAAGACGTTCAGCCCGGCATCGTAGAGCCCGAGGCTCTGGTGGAAGATGCCGACCAGGAAGGTGCCCGCGCCCGAGAGCACGAGCAGGCTCCCGACGAGCACGCGCATCCAGTGCTCCGCGAGCATGAGGCGCACCACGAGAACGCTGCCGATGGTGAAGACGGTGCCCTGCACAAGGAAGCCCGCGTTCATGAGCGGATGCAGTGGGGAGCACAGCCGCATCCCCTCGACCACGGCGCAATCGGCGAAGCCGAGGTCAGAGATGTAGTTCGCGGCCCAGTCGTAGGGCGGATCGACCCACGCCATCGCCGCGATGAACTCGAAAGCGAGGTAGACGAACCCGAACAGCAGCACGAAGCCCGCGATGCGCTGGGTGCGGGCGGGGCTCATCGTCCCAGCG
>JAJAZI010000139.1 GCA_026785785.1 Microbacteriaceae bacterium | reverse complement strand
TCGACGCCGTACTGCGCGATCGGGTTCCAGTAGCTCATGAACACGACAGGAGTGGAGACGCGCGCGGTGATCGCCGCCATCACCTCGAAGCCGTCGCGCAGGCGGAAGCCGTGCGCGAGCGCGGTCTGGGTCGCAGCCTGGATGACGGGTCCGTCCATGACGGGGTCGGAGTACGGCAAGCCGAGCTCGATGATGTCGACGCCGTTCTCGGCAAGGGCGACTGCCGCCTCGATGCTCGTCGGGATGTCGGGGAAGCCGGCGGGCAGGTAACCGATGAGGGCGCCGCTGCCGGCCTCGCGACGGGCGGCGATGACGCGCTCGACCGGGCTGGTGGTGATGTTCATACCTGCTCCGCTTCGCCGTCGAGCACTCCGAAGTAGTTGCCGATGGTGACCATGTCCTTGTCTCCGCGGCCGCTCAGGTTGACGAGGATGACCGCGTCCGGCCCGAGTTCCTGGCCGAGCTTGATGGTGCCGGCGAGGGCATGGGCCGTTTCGATCGCGGCGATGATGCCCTCGGTGCGGGCGAGCAGGCGCAGGGCCGACATGGCTTCCGCGTCGGTGATGGGCTCGTAGCGGGCCCGGCCGATGTCGGCGAGCCAGGCGTGCTCCGGTCCGACTCCCGGGTAGTCGAGGCCGGCGGAGATCGAGTGCGACTCGACCGTCTGGCCGTCCTCGTCCTGCAGGAGGTAGCTCCGGGCGCCGTGCAGCACGCCGGGGCGGCCCTTCGTGATCGTCGCCGCGTGCCGCGGGGTGTCCGCGCCGTCCCCCGCGGCCTCGTAGCCGACGAGCATGACCTCGGGGTCGTCGAGGAACGCGTGGAAAATTCCCATCGCGTTCGAGCCGCCGCCGACGCACGCCGTGACGGCATCCGGAAGCCTGCCGGTGAGCGCGAGGAGCTGGTCACGTGCCTCTTCGCCGATGATCTTGTGGAAGTCGCGCACCATCACGGGGAACGGATGCGGCCCCGCGACGGTTCCGAGCAGGTAGTGGGTGGTGTCGACGTTGGCGACCCAGTCGCGCAGCGCCTCGTTGATGGCGTCCTTGAGGGTGCGGGAGCCGGCGGTGACAGGGATCACCTCGGCGCCGAGCAGGCGCATCCTGGCGACGTTGAGCGCCTGCCGTTCCGTGTCGACCTCGCCCATGTAGACGACGCACTCCATGCCGAAGAGCGCAGCGGCGGTTGCGGTGGCGACGCCGTGCTGGCCGGCGCCGGTCTCGGCGATGAGCCGCTTCTTGCCGAGCCGTCGGGCGAGCAGGGCCTGGCCCATGACGTTGTTGATCTTGTGCGAGCCCGTGTGGTTGAGGTCTTCGCGCTTGAGGAAGATGCGCGCCCCGCCGGCGTGCTCGGCGAACCGCTGCACCTCGGTGATGATCGAGGGGCGGCCGCTGTAGGTCGCGTGCAGGGCGGCGAGTTCCGCCTGGAACACGGGGTCGACCTTCGTCGCGACGTAGGCGGCATCGAGCTCGTCGAGGGCCTGGATGAGCGACTCGGGCACGAAGCGGCCGCCGTATTCACCGAAGTAGGGTCCGACTTGGTCGCGCAGAGCCATTAGGCCTCCAGGAATCGCTGCAGAGTGGCGACGGGGTCGCCGCCGGTGACAAGGGCTTCGCCGACGAGCACGATGTCCGCGCCGGCCAAACGGTAGTGGGTGACATCGGCGGCGGTCGTCACGGCGGACTCCGCCACCCGGATCACGCCGGACGGGATCTGGTCGGCGAGCCGCCCGAACAGGTCGCGGTCGAGTTCGAAGGTGGAGAGGTCGCGGGCGTTGACGCCGATGAGCCCGGCGCCGAGGTCGAGCGCGCGGCTCACCTCGTCGGCGTCGTGGGTCTCGACGAGCGCGGTCATGCCGAGCGCGCCGATCAGCTCGTACAGCTCGGTGATGGTCGCCGTATCGAGCGCGGCGACGATGAGCAGCACGAGGTCGGCTCCCGCCGCGCGCGCCTCGAACACCTGGTATGGGTTCGCGATGAAGTCCTTGCGCAGAACCGGGATGCTGACGGCGGAGCGCACAGCCTCGAGGTCGGCGAGGGAGCCGCCGAAGCGCCGACCTTCTGTCAGCACACTGATGGCGCTCGCGCCGCCGGTCTCGTAGGAGATCGCGAGCGCGGCGGGGTCGGGGATGTCGGCGAGGGCCCCGCGGGACGGGCTCGCGCGCTTCACCTCGGCGATGATCTTGACGCGCTCGGCCGGGGCGAGCAGCGCGAGGGCGTCGAGCGCTCGCGGACGCGCGAGCGCATCCGCCTCGACGGACGAGAGGGGGCGAACGGCTTCTCGCTCCGAGGAGTCGGCGAGGGCTCCAGCGGTGAGTTCAGTCAGCAACGGTCTAGTGCACCTTCTTGGGCACGTGGCGGGATCCGCCCACGCCGTAGCCCAGTTGCGCGAGCACGATGCCGACGATCAGTCCGGCCACAGCGAGGCCGGCGGAGGCCCAGACCACCCAGGCAATCGAGAAGAAGAATGCAACCGTGCCGATGGTGAATGCCACCAACATGATGATGACCGCGGTCCATGCCGCAGGCGAGTTGCCGTGGCCTGGATCAGAGTTATCGTGCGTCATGTCGCTCCTGTGTTGGGGGTGGATGGCAGAGATTCGAGTCTAGCGTGACGTCGGATCGGCACCGTCGCTCAACGCGTCCCAGTCGCCGATCGCATCGGGCTCGCGCACTGCCGCGTCCGCATCGGCCGTGCCGTCGAGGGTGCTCCCGTCGACCGGACTCCCGTCGGCGCTGGTGAACCGGGCAGTCTGGTACTTGCGCGTGGCGGCGGGCCAGCGGCGCACCGTGCCGATGATGACGACCCCGATAGCGACGCTGATCACCCCGAACGCCGCCGCGAACCAGGGCCAGGCGGTGAGAGTCGCCGACTCGACCAGGCTCTGCACCGACGAGTCGCCGGAGATTCCGGTCGCGTCGGTGATCGCACGGGAGGCCGCGTCGGCGGGGGCGCCGATCGCGAGAACCGAGGTGAGTGCGACGGTGGCGCCGATGAGCGCCTGCAGTGCGCCCAGCACGACCCGGAAAACGGGCCCGGCGATCGAGAGTGCCCCGACCAGTGTGAGCCCGGCAAGGGCAAGGGCGGAGAGGCCGCCCGCGGCGATGTCACCGCCGACAATCACGCGTGCCCCGCCGAGCTCGTCCGCAGTGAGGTCCACGATGACCCAGGTCTGGGTCCAGGCGAGGAGGATGAGGGCGTTGGCGACGACTCCGGCGAGCAGGGTCGTGCTCTTCAGACGCCGGGGAGCCATTCAGGTCACCCGGCGCATGGCGTTGGCCACGGCGATCGCCCGCAGCGGTGCGGCGGCCTTGTTCTGGGTCTCCTGCTCCTCGGCGAGAGGGTCGGAGTCGGCGACGAGGCCCGCTC
>JAJAZI010000138.1 GCA_026785785.1 Microbacteriaceae bacterium | reverse complement strand
GGTGTCCTCCGCCGGGGCGAAGCCGGCGAGCACCTCGACGATGTGCGGGAAGACGAAGAAGCCGCTCGCGCACCCGGCGAGGAACAGCGGCACCGCCGAGAAGAAGAACCCGAAGGTGTACCGTTTCTCCTTGCGGGTGAGCGCCGGGGTGATGAACGCGAAGATTTGGTACAGCCAGACCGGGCTCGAGACGACGAGGCCGACATAGATCGCGATCTGCATCCGCAGGTCGAACGCGCCGGTGATGCTGTCGTAGTTGAGGCTTGCGTCGCGCGATCGCGCGATTTCGAGGATCGGCTCGCGCAGCACGTCGAGCACGGCCGGTGCGATGATGAAGCCGAAGATTCCGCCGAGCACAATGCCGATCGCCGACCTGAACAGTCGCTTGCGTAGCTCGATCAGATGCTCGGCGAACGACATCCGGCCTTCGTTATTCGCGCGGGTTCGGGTGCGCGGAGCCATGGTGGCTATGGCTTCGGATGCTGCTCAGGCGGGCTTGCGGGCGGGGAGGCCTGCGAGCTGTTCTGCATCGGCTCCGCCTGCGGCGTCGCATCGTCGTCCGCGCCGCTCTTGATCTCTTTCTTGAAGATCTTCATCGACTGGCCGACACTCTTGGCCAGCGCCGGAAGCTTGGCCGCGCCGAAGAGAAGGAGGATCACGACGAGAATGATGATCGCGTGCCACCCGGTCAGGTTTTGGAAGATTCCCATGATTGCGTCCTCGCGTTGACTGTTTCGTTCATTTTACCCCTGCGCGGGTGAGTTGCCTGCGAACCGCGGGCACGGTGAGTTATCCCGGTCCGATGCCGTAGCGGGCGGCCCCCGCCGCGGCCCACTCGGCGACCGTGCGACGCGCCTCGGGCGGCTCGACGACGGTGACCATCCCCGGCAGCCCGGCGACGAGCCGCTTGAGCGCGTGAAAGTGGGAGACGCGCACACTCGTGCGCACCCGGTCGCCCACGGTGATGCGCTCGGCGTCATCCGGAATGTAGTCGGCGATGAGGCTCACAGCGGCGAGCGTGACCTCGACCGTGACAAACAGGTCGTCGGCGGAACCCTCGAACAGCTCGTCCGGCAGCGGCACGTCGCCCGCGGAGAACTCGATGGGCAGCAAAGTGAGGGTAAGTGCGGAGACGCGGTCGAGACGGAAGATGCGCACCGCGCCGCGCAGGTGGCACCAGGCGCGCAGGTACCAGTCGGTGTCGACCGACTCGATGCGGAGCGGGTCGGCATGCCGGTGCTCTCGGTCGCCGCGGGAGTTGACGTAGTCGAATTCGACCTGCACGCCGGTCGCGACAGCCTCACGGATGAGGGCCAGCGCGGCATCCGTCTCCCCGGCCTCGACCGCCATCTCGCTCGGCCTCGTGGATGCGCCGCGGGCGAGCTTGGCCATGAGCGAGTCGATCGCGCCGCGGTCGGCGTTCTCCGGCAGCGCCGAGAGGTACTGCAGGCCAGCGATGAGGGCCGCGGCCTCCCGACCGGAGAAGCGCGGCGAGTCGTCGATGGCCACGAGGTGGGTGAGCACGATCTCGTCGTCGTCCTCGAACCGGTCCCAGGCGATGTCGAAGAGGTCGCCGTCTTGGTACTGCTGCGTCTCCCCAGGGATGCCGGACACGGCGATGAGCATGACGGCCTCGCGGATCTGCTGCTCGGTCATGCCGAAGTGCTTCGCGGTGTCGGCCACGCTCACCTGGGCGCGGTCGATGAGCCACGGCACGAGGGAGAGCAGGAAGGCGAGCTTGTCGGTGGCCTGCAGTGTCGGGGGTCGTCTAATCACGGGTGTCCTCCCTGTGGTTCCGTGCCATGAGAGCGAGGCGGGAAACCACGGCGTCGCGCAGCTCGGCCGGCGACAGCACGAGCACCTCCGGGCCGAACGCGGCGAGCTCGTCGGCGATGATGTTCAGGTCGGAGTAGTGCAGCTCGAGCGCGCCGGACGGCGCGGTGACCGTTCCTCGGCGCTTGAGCAGCCGCGTGGCGGCATCCGACTCCAGCTCGACCTCGACGACCGCGGTGTGCGACGACCACACCTGCTCGAGCTCGCGGAGCGCCCTCGTCGGCGCGTCGTCGGCGCGGGGGTCGAAGATCTCGCCCGTCGCCGCCACCTGCCCGACGATCCGGCGCAGCAGGAAGGTGCGCTGGGCACCCGTGCCGGTCTCTTCCGCGGCCAGGTGCCACCGGCCCTGGTGCTGCACGAGGGCGAGGGGGATGACGGTGCGCACCCGGGACTCGAGCTCCCCCGGCTTGAGGTACGCGAACCGCACCACGTGGTGCTTGTCGAGGGCGGTGCGCAGCGGCTCGAACGCGCTGTCGCGCACCCGCAGGGTCGGCGCGTAGCCGAGCACCGGCTCGTCAGAGGTGCCACCGAGCGCGCGAAGCTTCACGAGGGCGCGACGGGACTCGGTCGAGAGCGAGCCCTCCCGCCAGACCATCGCGGCGAGCCCGAGGATCGCGGTCTCCTCGGCGGAGAAGGTGATGTCGCTCGGGAGTTCGTACCTGCCGCGCGGGATCCGATAGCGCAGGTTCTGATTGCCGGACTCCGCCGGCGACTCGACCGTCTCGAGCGGCACCCCCAGATCGCGGATGTCGTCCTTGTCGCGTTCGAACTGCCGTTCGAGGTTGGCGTTGTTGCCGCCGTGGTCGTACCTCTGCCGGTACCCCTGAACCGTCGACAGGATCTCGTTCTTCGTCAGCCCGGTGTCGGTCGCGAGCAGCGCCAGCACAAGGCTGAACAGGCGCTCCTCGACGGGAACGCGCGGTGCGCCTGCTGCACTGCCTGGTGACACGGTGGCGTCCTTGCTTGCGGGTGATCCCGTGGGCCTTGTTCGGCCGTGGGGCTAGTTGACCGTTCCGAGAATATCGACCACGTAGATCAGGGTCGCGCCGTCGGTGCCCGCGTCCGGCGGGATGATGGCGAGAACCTGCGAGCCGATTCTCTTGCCGGTGATCGCCTCCTTGAGCCCCTCGCTCACGGAGTCGCCGGCGAGGTCGACGATCGCGGCGCTGCCCGTCGTCCAGGTGGACTGCACGACGGACTCGTCGTCCCAGTCCACGGCGGTGAGCTTGGCGACGACCTGGTCGCCCGCGCGGATCTCGTCGCCGTCGCCGAGGCGGAGGAGCGACTCGCGGGCCTTGGTGGGGGCAGGCTCGCTGGGGATCGTGATGCCCGGAGTGCCGTCGGGTGCGGTGACGACGCTGGGCATGCCCGCGACCGCGAGCTGCTCGGTGCCCTCGGCGCGGGCGGGGAACGCGCGAACGACGTCGACGACGTAGACGATCGAGTCGCTCGTGGCCGGCGGGGAGTCGTTCGCGGCGCTGTCCTCGGCGGAGGCGACGATGGCGACCCGCGAGCCCTCGGTCGCGCATTCGAGCCCGGTTCCCAGCGCGGGGAGACTGCTGTCGCCGATCGTGAAGAGACTGCCGCCCTCCGGGGCGTATGCGGTCTGCTGCAGCACCGTGGCGTCGGTTCCGTTGAGGATCGTCGCCTCGAGGATGACCGGCTGGCCGAACTGGAGCCGCTCGCCCTCGCCAGCGATGAGTTCGGTGCTTTCGATTGTCTTCGTGATGAGGGGCGTGGGGAAGCTGACCTCCGGCGCGGAGCCGAAGTCGCCCGGCGCGTCGATGGTCTCCGACGCTGACCCGCTCGTCACGGTGGACTCGCATCCGGTGGCCGCCCCGCTTGGGGCACACGCGGTAAGGGCGGCCAGGACGCTGGCGGCGACGACTAGCGCGGGGAATCTGCGCACGAGGGCCTCATTTCGGTGGAACACAGGGGCGGAACTGCTCAAGTCTAGGTGGCGGATGCGGCGTCGTCCGGCTGTTCGCCGCTCGGCACCGCGCCCTCCGCCTCGGCGGCGACAGCGAATTC
>JAJAZI010000137.1 GCA_026785785.1 Microbacteriaceae bacterium | reverse complement strand
GCTCGCGCTCGGGCGGCAGGCGTTCGTCGTCTGTCCCGCGATCGACAGCACCGTCGTCGAGGCGGAGGAGGGCGGCGCCCCGGCGAGCGCGGATGCTGCCGATCCGGCGGCGCCGCGCGCGAATGTCCCCGACACCCTCGCCGAGCTCCGCGCCGACCCGCAGCTGGTCTCCGCCCGCATCGCGGAGCTCCACGGCCGCATGCCGAGCGACCTGAAGGACGCCACGATGCGCGCGTTCGCGGCCGGCGAGATCGATCTGCTCGTCGCGACCACCGTGATCGAGGTCGGGGTCGACGTGCCCAACGCGTCGGTCATGGTCGTGCTGGATGCCGATCGCTTCGGGGTCTCCCAGCTGCACCAGCTGCGCGGCCGCGTCGGCAGGGGCGGTGTGCCGGGGCTCTGTCTCATGGTCACCGGGGCCGAGGGGGAGACGCTCGCCCGGGAACGGGTCGAGGCCGTGGCGTCCACGCTCGACGGCTTCGTGCTCGCCCAGAAAGACCTCGAGCTGCGGCAGGAGGGAGATGTGCTCGGCAACCTGCAGTCCGGCGGGCGCTCGTCGCTGCGGCTGCTGCGCGTCGCGAAAGACGGCGCGCTCATCACCGAGGCGAGACAGATCGCGGCGGAGCTGATCGATTCCGACCCGACCCTTGCGGCGCATCCGCACCTGCGCGACGCCCTCTCGCGCCGGCTCGACGAGGCCAGCCGGGACTTCCTCGCGAAGAATTGATCGGCTGCGGCGGTGCCCGCTGTGTCACATGTCGGTGACGCTGGCCGGATAGGGTGAAGTAATGAGCAGGATCGCCGTCGTCCCTGGTTCCTTCGACCCCGTGACCCTCGGTCACCTGGATGTGATCGAACGTGCGTCGGCGATTTTCGACAAGCTCCACGTGCTCGTCGTGCACAATCCCGCCAAGGCGGCCATGCTGCCCGTCGCCCAGCGGGTCGCGCTCATCGAGAAGTCGATCGCCGACGCCGGATTCGGCGGCAACATCACCGTCACCTCCTGGAGCGTGGGCCTGCTCGCGGACTACTGCCTCGACGTCGGCGCCACCGTACTCGTGAAGGGCGTGCGCTCGCAGGTCGACGTCGCCTATGAGACGCCGATGGCGATCGTCAACCGCAACCTCGCGGAGGTTGAGACCGTCTTCATGCTGCCGGACCCCGGCCACGCTCACGTCTCCAGCTCGCTCGTGCGGCAGGTCGCGGCTCTCGGGGGCGACGTGAGCCCGTACGTGCCCGCCGCCGTCTACGAGTTCCTGCAAAATCCACGCGGCTAGGATCGGGCCCGTGAGTTCGTTGCAGATCGGCTTCGCCGCCATGCTCGAGCGGTTCCACCCGACCGAGGCTGTCGCGCTGAGCGCCTACGCCGAGAGCCGCGGCTTCACCGGGGTGATGGCCGCCGATCACTTCCAGCCGTGGGTTCCCGCCCAGGGGCAGAGCGCCTTCGTGTGGAATGTGCTCGCGGCCGTCGGCGAGCGCACGACGGGCGATTTCGGCCCCGGCGTGACCACGCCGACCTTCCGCTGGCACCCCGCGATGGTCGCGCAGGCGAGCGCGACGCTCGCGGCGATGTACCCCGGTCGTCACTGGCTCGGGCTGGGCTCCGGCGAGGCGCTCAACGAGCACATCGTCGGCGGTTACTGGCCCGAGGCGCCCGAGCGCATCAACCGCATGTTCGAGGCGATCGAGATCATCAACAAGCTCTTCACCGCGTCGCTCGCGGGCAAGGACACCAAGCACTCCGGCCAGTACTACAAGCTCGAATCGACCCGGCTGTGGACGATGCCCGAGGTCGCGCCGCAGATACTCGTGGCGTCGGGCGGCCCGGTCACCGCCAAGCGCGCCGGCAAGCACACCGACGGACTCATCACGGTCGGCGCCCCGCTGCAGAAGGTCTCCCTGCTCATCAACAAGTTCGCCGAGGGTGCCCGGGAGGCTGGAAAGGACCCGGAGACAATGCCGAAGGTGCTCCAACTGCACCTCAGCTGGGCGCCGACCCACGAGGAGGCGCTCCGCAACGCCATGGTCGAGTGGCCCAACGGGGCAATGAAGTTTCCCAAGGCCGACATCCGCTCCCCGTTCGAGCTCGAGCAGATGGCGAAGATGGTGCGCCCGGAAGACTTCGAGGGGCGCCTGGTCATCTCGGAAGATCCCGACGTGCACCGCCGCTACATCCAGGGCTTCGTCGACCTCGGCTTCGACCGCATCTACCTGCACAACGTCGGACGCAACCAGCGCGAGTGGATCGACGTCTTCGGGCGCGACGTGCTCCCGCGGCTGGCGCGCTAGGTGTACTCGACCTGGGCCGTCGCCGGCATCCCCGAGATCGTGGCCGGAATCGACCTGGCCGCGGTCATCGGTGACGCGATTTCGCGAACGGAGGAGGGACTCGCCGACGGCGACATCCTCTCGGTCACGAGCAAGATCGTCTCCAAGGCCGAAGGGCGCAGCGTCGCCGCTGAGGATCGGGAAGACGCCATCACCGCCGAGACGGTGCGCATCGTCGCGACGCGCGAGTTTCCGGGAGGGGTCACCCGCATCGTCGAGAACCGGCAGGGACTCGTGCTCGCCGCGGCCGGCGTCGACTCCAGCAACACCCCCGACGGCACCGTTCTGCTGCTGCCGCTCGACCCGGATGCCTCGGCGCGCGCACTCTGCGGGGCGATCCGCACCCGGTTCGGTGTTCGCGTCGGCGTCATCATCACCGACACCCTCGGCCGGGCCTGGCGGGAGGGGCAGACGGACGTCGCCATCGGGGCGGCGGGCGTGCGCGTTATCGACGACCTGCGCGGATCGACGGATGCCGGAGGCCGCGCCCTCAACGTCACCCTGCCCGCCGTCGCGGACGAGATCGCCGGGGCGACCGACCTGGTCAAGGGAAAGGCAGCGGGCCTCCCGGTGGCGATTGTGCGCGGACTCGGCCATCTCGTCAGCGGGTTCGACGAGCCGGGCGCCCGCGCCCTCGTGCGCCCGGCCGCCCAGGACATGTTCCGTCTCGGCTCCGACGAGGCCTACGCCCGGGGGTACGCCGCGGGCCGGGCAGACCCAACTTCGTAAACTTTCATCACTTTTTTGGCGATCCCGATAAAATACTGGGCGCGTTTGCGGAACCATCTGCCAGACTGCCACGGGGACAGCTACAGGAATGGCGAGGTCATCGGTGAGCAGCATTCCGCGTGAGATCGAACACGATCTCGCCGAGGTACAGATCGAGCGGTCCCCGACCCTGTCGGCGGCTGACTTCCAATCACTCAGCGGCGCGATCATCGACAGCGTCGAGCGGGTCATCGACGGTAAGCGCACCCCCGTCGAGATCGCCCTCACCGTGCTCCTCGCCGAGGGGCACCTGCTGATCGAGGATGTCCCCGGGGTCGGCAAGACGATGCTCGCGCGGGCGCTCGCGCGATCGGTCCACTGCACTGTCAACCGCATCCAGTTCACCCCCGACCTGCTCCCCTCCGACATCACGGGGGTGTCGATTTTCAACCAGGGCTCCCGCGAGTTCGAGTTCAAGCCGGGGCCCGTCTTCGCCAACATCGTCATCGGCGACGAAATCAACCGCGCGAGTCCCAAGACGCAGTCGGCACTGCTCGAGAGCATGGAGGAGCGCCAGGTCACCGTCGACGGCGTCACCCACGTGCTCGCCGCGCCCTTCACGGTCGTCGCGACCCAGAATCCGGTCGAGATGGAAGGTACCTACCCGCTGCCCGAGGCGCAGCGCGACCGATTCATGATCCGCCTCTCGATGGGGTACCCGGATGCCGCTGCGGAGCTCGCGATGCTTCGCCAGCGGGAGTCCAGCAGCCCCCTCGACACCCTCGAGGCGGTCGTCACCACCGAGCAGCTGCTCGCGATGATCCACGCCGTGAGGGGAGTGTTCGTCTCGCGCTCCGTTGAGCAGTACGCCGTCGCGATCGCACAGGCGACCAGGGACGACCGCGACCTCCGCCTCGGCGCCAGTCCTCGCGCGACCCTCCAGCTGGTGCGCGCAGCGAAGGCCCGGGCGGCCCTCGACGGCCGCGAGTTCGTGCTGCCCGACGACATCGACGCGCTCGCTGTGCCGGTGTTCGCGCACCGTCTCATCCCCTCGTCGCGTCTGTCGGGAGGGGCGAGCGCCGCGCAATCCAGCTCACTCGCCGACGTGATCTATCGAATCCTCGCGGCCACTCCGGTGCCGCTCGGTGCGGCCGGCTCCGCTTGAGGCTGTGATGGCGCGACTCGGTCCGATCCGGTTTTCTCGTTCCGCGCGGCTCACGCCGCGGGGCGGCGCGCTCGCCGTCGTCGGAGTCGCGAGCGTCATCGGCGCCTACGCCGGCGGCCGGCCAGAGCTGCTCTACCTCGGGTGCCTCACCCTGCTACTGCCAGCGTTCGCGGTTGCGTTCGCGAGGTTCCGGCGCGTCGGGCTCACCGTCTCCCGCTCGTTCCGACCGGAGCCCGTCGGAGTCGGGCAGCCGGCCGTCGTCGACCTCACGATCGCGGGCGGGGGCCAGAAGCCGACCCCGCAGGTCGAGTGGCGTGACAACCGGCCGTGGGCCAGCGGCGGTACCGAGTCCCGGGTGCTCCCGGCGCTCGCCTCCCGCGGGTCCCGCGGCGCCACCGTCCGGCTGCGGTACGAGCTGATTCCGCCGCACAGGGGAGAATTCCCGATCGGCCCGCTCGGCGTTCGCCTCGCCGACCCCTTCGGCCTCGCGAAAGGGGAGGTCGCGGTCGGGACAGTGGACTGGCTGGTCGTGGCCCCGGTGATCTGCGAGCTCCCCGACACGGGACTCGCGATCTTCGCGAGCGAGGGGGCGTCGCTGCTCGTGCGCCGCTCGATCGGGGGCGAGGACGACCTCTCGACCCGCGAGTACCGCACCGGCGATGCGATGCGGAGGGTGCACTGGCGCGCGACGGCCCGGCACGGCGAGCTCATGGTCCGGCAGGAGGAACCGCGCAGCCACGCCAAGGCGCGCATCATTCTCGACACCCGCAGCACCGGGTATGCCGACCACCAGCCCGGCCGGCGGACAGACGAGCCGCAGAGCGAGTCCTTCGAGCTGGCGGTATCTATCGCCGCCTCGATCGCCCTGCACCTCGCGCGCGGCGGTTTCGCGGTCGAGTTCGTCGAGACGGGCGAGCGGCACCTCGCACCGGTGTCGCCAACGGAACCCTTCCTCCGTTCGCTCGCCACCCTCGAACTCGCCGGCGCTACCGGTGAGTACCCGGTCGGGTCCACGCTCGCCAGCACGAGGCCCGACCGCATCCACGGGTCGGTCTTCGCGATCGTGTCGGATGCCGACGCGCCGACGATCGAGCGGCTCGTCGCCCAGCGCAGCGACTTCGACCTTGCCGTCGCGTTCGTCGTCACCTGGCGCGACTCCCTCGCGCTCGAGACTCTGCGCCGGGCGGGCTGGACGTGTGTGCCGGTCGCCCTCGGCGATTCGGTCGAGGATGCCTGGCGAGCGGTCGCCGATCTGCAGGGTGTTCGCCGTGGCCCCTGAACAGAGGGACTCTCCGGTCGCGTGGCAGGTCAGCCTCGCGCTGCTGCTGGCGATTGCCGTCGGGACGGGGGGCCTGCACGTGCTCTTCGACGACCAGGCCTGGTGGCTTCTGGTGTTCTTCGTGCTGACCGCGGTGCTGGGGGCAGCGGCCACCGCGCGGGCGTTCTCCCGCCGCTGGTTCGTTCCGCTGGCCGCCGCGGCGGCGACGCTCATCGGGCTCGTGACCCTGCTGTTCGCGCCCGGCACCGCGCTGCTCGCCGTCATCCCGACCCTCGACACCATCGGGGCCTTCGGTGCGCTGTTCGGCGAGGCGGGCGCCTCCATCTCCGGGCAATCGGTCCCGGCGAACGCGGATGCGCCGATCGTGTTCGTGCTGTGCCTCGGGGTCGGCGCGATCGCCCTCCTCTGCGATGTGCTCGCCATCGCCCTCGCGCGGCCGGCGCTCGCCGGAATCCCGCTGCTCGGGGTGCTCTCCATCCCCGCCGTCACCGCGCGGGATGTCACCGACCTGTTCGTGTTCGCGCTCTGCGCCGCAGCCTTCCTCGTGCTGCTGGTGGTGGGCGGGCAGAGGAGGCAGCCCGGACTTGCCCTCGGCATCGGCGCCACGGCGATCGTTGGAGCCCTCGCCCTGCCCCTTGTGCTCCCCGCGGTTGTGTTCTCGGCTGCCGGGTCGCCGGGTCTGTCGGCCGGGGTGAATCCGGTGCTCGGCCTCGGCGACGACCTGCGGCGTTCCGCCGAACGGGAGGTTCTCAGCTACAGCACGGCGTCGGGCGAACCGCACTACCTGCGGCTCGTCAGCCTCGAGAATTTCACCGGTGCCCGGTGGGCTCCCACCGAGCGGGAACCCGATCGCGGCAACTCGATCGCGGCCTTCGCGCCTCCGCCGGGGCTATCGGACGCCGTCCCGACCGCGGAGGAGTTCACCAGTATCGACATCGGCAACCTCTCAAGCCGCTGGCTTCCCGTGCCCTACCCGCCGCGGAGCATCGAGGGGGTCGTCAGGGACTGGTTCTGGGAGCCGGGCGGCTTCTCCGTCTCGAGCCCGAACGACACCGCGCGCGGGCAGGACTACACGGTCGAGAGCCTCATCGTGCAGCCCACGCCCGAGCAGCTGCTCGCGGCCGGCACCGCCGTCGCCACCGACTTCGAGCAGTACCTCGAGCTGCCGGAGGACCTCCCGACGGTGATATCCGAGACCGCGGCCGGCATCGCTGCGACGACGCCGACGAACTACGAGAGGGCGATTGTGCTGCAGGAGTTCTTCCGGTCGGGCCAGTTCACCTACTCCGAGGACGCGCCCGTCGAGGGGGACTACGACGGCACCGGAATGAACGTCCTGGCGACGTTCCTCGATCGGCGTTCCGGCTACTGCGTGCACTTCTCCTCCGCGATGGCGGTCATGGCGCGGAGCCTCGGCATCCCCGCCCGCGTTGTCGTCGGATTCCTGCCGGGCACACCGGCCGCCGCCGAGGGAGACGGCAGCTTCACCGTTACCACCCACGACCTGCACGCCTGGCCCGAGCTGTACTTCGAGGGGATCGGCTGGGTTCCGTTCGAGCCGACCCCGGGCCGCGGCTCGCTCGGGGACTATGCCGACGTGAGCGTCGTGGGTGTGCCGGCGCCCGTTCCCTCAGCGGCGGCACCCGACGCGCCAGCCCCGAGCCCGTCGGCGCCTCTCGACGGCGCTGATCCGGCGGTCGACGACAGCGAGGCTCTCGCCTCCTCCGCGACCCAGACCGCGCTCCCGCGACTTCTCCTCGCGCTGCTCGTCGTCGCCGCACTCGCGCTGCTGCCCGCATCCGTTCGCGTGCTGCAGCGGACGCTGCTCGCGCGGCGTCTGCGGGCGGGCGAGGCGACGGTGATCGACGCCTGGGATGAGGTGCTGCGGATCGCGGTCGACTTCCGGCTTCCCGTCGCCATCACCGAGACTCCGCGCGAGAACGCGGCGGCGATCGGCGCCTCGGGCGCGGCCCTGGCCCGCCTGCTCTCCGCCGTCGAGCACGAGGGGTATGCCCGCGCGACGATCACCGATCCCGCCTCTCTCGTGAGCGAGCTCGATGGCTTCCGCATCGAGGTTCGGGCCGGCGCGAGCACCCGGGCGCGTTTCCTCGCGCGCTTCTCCCCGGCGTCGCTGTGGCGACGCGGGGCGCGCCCGGGGCGGCCGTCGTGAACTGGACGATCGTGATCCCGGTCAAGCGTCTCGACGAGGCGAAGAGCCGGCTGCGCCCGGACCTTGCGGATGTCGCCGATCTCGCGCTCGCCTTCGCGACCGACACCATCGTCGCCGCGCGGAACAGCGCACTGGTCGACGAGGTCATCGTCGTCACCCCGGATGCGCGGGTCGTGGAGCGGGCAACGGCGCTGGGGGCGTGGATCGTGACCGACCCCGGCACTGGGCTCAACGCGGCGGCGACGGCGGGGATCCGCGCCGCGCGCACCGGCGGCGTCGCGGTGCTCACGGGAGACCTCCCCGCACTCGACACCGCCGACCTCGACGGCGCCCTGGTCCTCGCCGAACTGTTCGAGCTGTCGATGGTGGCCGACCACAGCGGTGTCGGAACGACCCTCATCGCCTCCTCGAACGGGGCCGCACTCGAACCGCGGTTCGGGCCCGGCTCGCGGGAGCGGCACGAGGCGGCGGGCCACGCCGTCCTCGCGATCCCCGTCGGGTCGGCGCTGCGCTGGGACGTCGACACCGTCACCGACCTCGCGACGGCGCTGACCCTGGGCATCGGCGAGGCCACGGCAAGCGTGGTGTCGACGCGGGCGGAGCATCCGGTGTAGCGCACCCGGTCAGGCGATCCGTGCGCCGATCCGATTGGCGAGCAGAAGGGCGTCGCCGGCCAGCCGCGCCGAGCTCGGGAGGTCGTTCATCCACAGGGGCGCTGCCGCGGCGAGGATGCCCGCGCCCTCGATCCCGGGCAGCGCGGCGGTATCCGTTTCGTCGACGAGCCACCCGTCGAGGAGGCCGCCGGAGCGGCGGGAACCGTAGTGGCGCGCGACGGCCCCCGCGGTCGCATCCACGCCGATCGCGGCGAGGCAGGCGTCGGCCATGCCGCGCACCGCTCGCCCCTCGATGATCGGCGAGACGCCGACGACCGGGGCCGCGGTGGCGGCCAGGGCCCCGGCGATGCCCGGGATCGCGACGAGCGTGCCGATCGACACCACGGGGTTGGAGGGCGCGACGAGCACGACGTCGGCGGACCCGATGGCCTCCACCGCCGCATCCGTCGCGTGGGCGCGCTCGATCCCGCGCTGCACGAATCGCCGGGCGGGAACGGCGGCGCGATGGCGCACCCACCACTCCTCGAAGTGGATGACGCGGCGGGCACCGTCGGTCGGGTCGATGATCTCCACGTTCGTCTCGACCTCGTCGTCGGTGACGGGAAGCAGGCGCACGCCGAGATTCCAGCGGGCGCATAGCCGCTCCGTCGCCTCGGTGAGGGTGAGGCCGTCGCGCAACAGCGCCGATCTCGTGATGTGCGTTCCGAGGTCGAGGTCGCCGAGGGTGAACCAGGGCCAGCCGATGCCGTAGGCGTCGAGTTCGGCGCTGACCCGTTCCGACTCGCCGACGCGGCCCCAGCCGCGGACGTCGTCATTCGCTCCGCCCAGCGTGTACATGATCGAGTCGAGGTCGGGACACACGCGCAGCCCCGTGAGCCACATGTCGTCGCCGGTGTTGGCGATCACGGTGATGACCGCGTCGGTGCCCGCGAGGTGCTCGCGGAGTCCGCGGGTGAATCGGGCGCCGCCGACGCCTCCGGCCAGCACGGTGATCGCTGTCATGGGTGGGTCCTCTCGGGAAGGTCGAAGGTGATCACGGGCGCGCCGGTCACCGGGCGGGTGAGCACCGTCGCCGCCACGTGCCACACGCGGAGGATGAGTTCGGGGGTGAGCACCTCGGCGGGCGGGCCGGATGCGCGCACGCGGCCGGCGTCGAGCACCACGACGTGGTCGGCGAACGTGACCGCGAGGTTCAGATCGTGCAGCGCCGCCACGACCGCGATCCCGTTCCTCGTGGCCAGATCGCGAACCAGCGCCAGGGTCGTGAGCTGCGCGAGCACGTCGAGGTGGTTGGTCGGCTCGTCGAGCAGCAGCAGCCTCGGTTCCTGGGCGAGGGCCCGCGCGAGATGCGCGCGTTGGCGTTCGCCGCCCGACAGCGTGCTGATCTGGCGGTGCGCGAATTCGGTCACGCCGGCATCCGCCATCGCGGCGTCGATGACCTCGTTGTCGCGTCGCGACGGCCCTGCGAGGAAGGAGGAGTGCGGGGTGCGGCCGAGGGCAACCGCCATGCGCACGGTCAGCGGCAGCTCGGCACTGACGTCCTGCTCGACGAGTGCCGCGACCCGCGCACGCTCCCGCCTGCTCGTGGCGAACCAGTCCTCTCCCGCCCAGCTGAGTGCACCGGATGCCGGCCGGTCGACTCCCGCCAGCACCCGGATGAGGCTCGACTTGCCCGCGCCGTTCGGACCGAGGATCGCGGTCACCCTTCCCCCGAGCAGTTCGGCGTCGACGGCGTCGACGACAGCGCGGCCGCCGAGTACGACCGAGAGTTGCCGCGCGCTCATCGAGTCGCCCCGTCCGGCATCCGGAATCACGCGAACCTCCGTGAGCGCATGAGGAGCAGCACGAAAACGGGGGCGCCGATGACCGCCGTGACGATTCCGACGGGGAGCTCCCGCGGATCGAACAGGGCACGGGCCGCGGTGTCGCACCAGATCAGGAAGATGGCGCCCGACAGCGCGGCAAGCGGCAGCAGCGCCCGGTGTTGAGCGCCGACGATGAGGCGCACGGCGTGGGGGAGGATGAGGCCGACGAAGCCGATGGATCCGCTCACCGAGACCATCCCGCCGGTCAGGAGCGCCGTACCAACGAGCATGACCCATCGTGTGCGGGCGACGCTGACCCCGAGCGCGGCAGCCGAGGTGTCGCCAAAGGCGAAGGCATCCAGTACCCTCCCGCCAATCATGAGCGGGATGCCGATCACGACGACCGCGGCGACGGCGATGGCGACAGCGGGCCAGCGTGCGCCGGCGAGGGAGCCGAGCAGCCAGGAGATGATCTCGCGATAGGAGTCGCCCGTCGCCGTCCAGAAGATGACGAAGCTCGTGAGCGCGGCACCGAGGCTCGAGACCGCGATTCCGGCGAGGATCATCCGGCTCGGGGTGAGTGCGGAGCCGGAGCCGGCGATCAGCAGGGTCGCCGCGAGGGCGACGAGCGCGCCGAGGAATGCCGCGGCGGGCAGCAGCACCGAGACGCCGAGCACGAGCACCGCGACGGCGCCGAGCGACGCCCCGGAGGAGAGCCCCAGCAGATAGGGGTCGGCGAGCGGGTTGCGGGTGATGGCCTGCATGACCGCGCCCGAGATCGCGAGGCCGGCGCCGACGGCCGCGGCCGTGAACACCCGCGGCAGTCGCAGTTCCCAGACGATCCCGTCGCGCAGCGGCGACAGCGGAGTGACCCCGAGGCCGAGGTGGCTGCCGATCGAGGCCCAGACCTCATCGAACCGGATGTCGGCGGGCCCGATCGTCACCGCGGCGGCGATCGAGGCGACAAGCGCCGCCGCGAGTGTGATCGAGGCAACGAGGATGCGCGGCGGGCGTGCCGTGCGCACGCTCAGCTACTCGACATCGACGGCCGCCAGCTGCTGCGCGAGATCCGCCGTGGCCGACACGTTGCGCACACCCGCCTCACCCGCCGCGAACGGGACCACCAGGTAGCGCGAGGACTGCACCGCGCCGAGGGCGGCCGTGGCGGGATTCGACTCGAGCAGCTCGATCTTGCTCGCGGCCGTGTTCCACGAGGCATCCACGAGCACGATCACGTCGGGGTCGGCGTCGATGACGGCCTCCCAGCCCAGCGGGCTCCACGTGTCGGCGACATCGGCGGCGATGTTCGTCAGTCCGAGGCGCTCCATCATCATCTGCGGTGCCCCGATGCCGGCGCCGACATAGGGTGTGTCGGTGCCTGAGGAATACCAGAGCGCGCTCAGGCCCCGGTCGTCGGACCCGATCGCTTCGAGGGCCGCGCGCTGATCGGCGACCAAGTCGGCGGCCGCCTCCTCCGCGTGGAACACCCGGCCGGCTTCGGCGATGTCGGCGAAGACCCCGTCGAAGGTGAGCTTCTCGGGCTGGTAGTCGGCCTCCTTGCACGCGGACGGTGCCACGTAGCTGCCGACGCCAAGCCCGGCGAGCGATTCGCGGTCGCCGGCGGCCTCCGCGGTGAGCATCGACTCCCAGCCCGCGAAGACGAAGTCGGGCTCGAGCTCGAGAACGGCCTCCTGGTTCGGTGCGAAATCGGAGATGACGGGTATGTCTGCCGCGGCCGAGGCCCACTCCTCCGGCACGGGGCCGTCCTGGAAGGCAGATCCGACCACGCGGTCGGCGAGCCCCAGCGCGATGAGCAGTTCAGTAGACGTCGACTTGATAGTCACGATGCGCTCGGGGGCGGCCGTCGTGTCGACCTCGGTACCGCAGTTGTCGATTACCGCCTCGGCGGGAGCGGTCTCGTTCTCGGCCCCAGCCGACGTCGCGGAACAGCCGGTGAGGGCGAGAAGGCCCGCTGCGGCCAGGCCGATCAGCGGACGGATGCGAGGGCGGATGCGGCGGGCGAGGGGGCAGCGGGTGCGCGCGGGGTTTGTCATGGCGTCTCTCGGTCGGTCGGCAATAGGAGCGCGAGCTGACTCGCGGGGAGACCTGCCGCCCCAAATCCGGGACCGACGCACCGCACCACATCCGGTGCGGGGGCCTAACACGCCCAGTTTAGCGGCCGCCGACGCGGGCGACACGCCCGGGCGGGCACCGTGATTTGCTCAGCCCCCGAGTGCCACGTAGTGTTTCCTCTTGTCGCCCCAAAGGTTCGCCCAGCCGCAGTGCTGAACGGCCTCAAGAGGCACAAACTCCGGTTTCGATGTAGTCCTTGGTAGCAAGGACCCGGCTTCGAAGCATAGGATAGTAATTCACCTGAATAGATAGTCTCCTCACCGCCTCCGGTGGTAAGGACGACGAAGTTCAGGTCGTACGATCGTGAAGTTGCCCTGAGGCTGCCCTGTGAGGGTGTGGTGCAGGAGCGTCCGATCCTTGAGAACTCAACAGCGTGCACAATGTCAAATGCCAAAAACCTCGTGCGTGGATCCCGTTTCTAGCGGGTGAAGTGCAGGAG
>JAJAZI010000136.1 GCA_026785785.1 Microbacteriaceae bacterium | reverse complement strand
TGGACTGTTCCCGCACCTCACGGTCGCCGCGAACATCGCCATGGTGCCCAAGATGCTCGGCTGGGCCAAGGACCGTATTACGGCCCGCGTCGATGAGCTTCTCGAGCTCGTGTCTCTCGATCCGGCCGAGTACCGCGACCGCTACCCGCGTGAGCTCTCCGGCGGTCAGCAGCAGCGCATCGGGGTGGCGCGCGCGCTTGCCGCCGACCCACCCGTACTGCTGATGGACGAGCCGTTCGGCGCCGTCGACCCGATCACGCGCCTGCGCCTGCAGGACGAGCTCATCCGCATCCAGGAAGAGGTGCAGAAGACCATCGTTATCGTCACCCACGACTTCGATGAGGCCGTGAAGCTCGGCGACTGGATCGTCGTGTTCGACGAGGGGGCGCACATTGTGCAATACGACACCCCGGAACGCATCCTTGCCGAGCCCGCGAGCGAGTTCGTCGAGAATTTCATCGGCGCGGGCGCGGGACTCAAGCAGCTGACCCTCCGCCGCGTTGGCGACGTCGGCCTCGCCGAGGCGATTATCGCCCGCCCGGGTGACGCCGCGAAGGACGTCCTCGCCAAGATCGACGCGGCCGGCCACGGTCACGCGGTCATCGTCGACGAGCGCGACCGGCCGATCCAGTGGCCGTCGCGCCTCCAGCTCACCCGCCTCGAGACGATCGGCTCCACGAATACCGAGAATTTCCCCGTGATCGGTCGCCGGGCGACCCTCAATGACGCGCTCGACACGATGCTGGTCTCCAGCGCCGGCGCCGCGCTTGTCACGGGGAAGCGCGGCGTCTTCCTCGGCGTCATCAATATCGAGACGATCATGGACGCCATCACCGCCGTGCGGGCCGAGGCAGCAGCGGCCGCAGCACCGAACACGCCGGTCGGCACGAACACCGAGTCGATCAGCATCATCGACCCGGCGACGGACACCGACATCGCGCGCGCATGAGCACCGCGACGAACAAGCGTCGCGACACCGTCGCCGCCGCCTCCGAGCAGGACCCACGGGCATCACGCGGCTGGCGCAGCCTCCTGGTGCAGCCGGCCGCAATCCTCGTGGTGCTCATCGGATTCATCATCTGGCTCAATGTTGCGCCGCTCACCGACACCGAGCGCACGACCCTCTCGCCCGACGCGCTCTGGCGCGGGATGCAACAGCATCTCTCGCTGACCTTCGTGGCGGCCGCGATCGTGCTCGTCATCGCAATCCCGCTGGGGATCGTGCTCACCCGCGGAGCGTTCCGGCGCATCGCAGGGCCGGTGCTGGCCGTCGCGAATATCGGCCAGGCGGCACCCGCTGTCGGCCTCGTCGTACTCATCGCAATCTTCATCCCCTCGGGCTACTGGGCCTCGATCGTCGCCCTTATTCTCTACGCGGCACTCCCGGTGCTCCGCAACACGATGATCGGCATCCAGGGTGTCGACGCCCGGCTGGTCGAGGCAGGTCGAGGCATGGGCATGAGCAACTTCGCCGTGCTGACGAGGGTCGAACTGCCCCTCGCCGTTCCCGTGATCCTCTCCGGCATCCGCACCGCCCTCGTGCTCGTGGTCGGCACCGCCGCACTCGCCGCCTTCATCAACGGCGGCGGCCTCGGCCTGCTCATCGTCACCGGTGTGAACCTCTACCTCTATAACGTCCTCATCGCGGGGGCACTCCTCATCGCGCTCCTCGCCCTGTTCATCGACTGGCTTGGTCTCGTTGTTGAACACATCGCCCGTCCGAAGGGACTCTGACCATGACGACATCCGCTTGCCGCCGCAGTCTGTCCACCACCGCGGTCATCGCCGCAGGGATGGTCGCTCTCACCGGCTGCGGACTGCAACCGGCCACCGCCTATGTACCGGAAGTAGCGCCCGGGTCGATCAAGCCGCTGGACCTGCCGGACGACGCGAGCATCACGATCACCTCGAAGAACTTCACCGAGCAGCTGATTCTAGGCAAAGTTGCCGTGATCGCCGCGAACGCGGCGGGCTTCGACGTGACCGACATGACGAACATCCCGGGTAGCCAGCCGGTGCGCGAACTCATGCTCTCCGGAACGGCGGACATGACTTGGGAATACACCGGAACGGCCTGGCTGACCTACCTGGGACAGACCGAGGGAATCCCCGATCCCACAGGGCAGTATGAGGCGGTGCGGGATCTCGACGCGACTAATAACCTCACCTGGCTGCAGCCCGCACCTCTCAACAACACCTATGCCATGGCCGTCCGGTCGGATGCGATCGCCGACCTCGGCGGCATCACGAAGATGTCGGAGTTTCTCGACCTGCCCCTTGCCGACCTCACCTTCTGCGTCGAGCCCGAGTTCAACTCACGCGTCGATGGCATGACGCCGATGCTCGAGGCGTACGGTCTCGAACGCGGCGACGGCGGCGTGCCCGAGTCCGCCATCAAAATCTTCGATACGGGCGCGGTCTATACCGCGACCGCGCGCGGCACCTGCAATTTCGGAGAGGTCTTCACGACCGATGGCCGCATCGACAGCCTCGACCTCACTGTGCTCGAGGACGACCTGGACTTCTTCCCCGCCTACAACGTTGCCGCGGTCATCACCAGCGACACCCTCGCCGAGTATCCGGGCCTCACCGACGTGTTCGCCCAAATCTCCCCCGACATCACCGAGGAGAAGCTCCGCGAGCTCAACCTGCGCGTCGATGAGGGCGGAGAGGAGCCGACGGATGTCGCGTACGACTTCATGATCGACGCGGGATTCATCACCGCCCCGTAGGACACCCAAAGAAGGACAGGCTCGATCCCGCGCGTCGATCTTCCCTACCAGCTCCTCGATGTTGCCGGCTCTCCTGGGCTGATCAGAACTACACCCCCACCGAGACGATCGCTGCGGCCAACGCCCGCCTCGTAGAGATGCACAGCACCATCCCAATCACGGCATTGTGGGGTGGCGGCAACGTTGCCTCCGCCGACGGCATTCGCTTGTCGTGCCTGTCCGCACCCTGAACTCAGGCCCTAACCCCGGCTACTTCGGTGCCGGTCGCGGGACCACTTACCTCAACTTCCTCTCCGACCAGTTCGCCGGTTTCCACGGGATCGTCGTCCCCGGGACCCTTCGCGACAGCCTCTACATCCTTGACGGACTCCTCGAGCAGCAAACCGGTTTGCAACCCACCGAGCTCATCACTGACACCGCCGGCCACTCCGATCAGGTCTTCGGCCCCTTCCTCATCAGCGGGTACCAATTCAGCTCCCGGCTGCCCGACATCGGAGGGACCCGGTTCTGGCGTATCAACCGCGACGCCAACTACGGCCGCCTCAACGACCTCGCCAGCCACCGCCTTAACACGGCCCTGATGACCACCCACGGGGATGTGCGCCGCATCGCCGGGAGACTCGCGACCGGGACCGTGAAAGCATCCGAGCTTCTGCGGGTCTCCAAGGTCACGGCCGCCCCACACTCCTTGGCCGGACCCACGCCGAATAGGGGCGAATCACCACCACCACCACCACCTACCTACTCGCCCACCTGGACAACGACAGTCACCGACGCCGGACCCTCACCCAACTCAACCGCACCGAAAGCCGCCATGCTCTCGCCCGCGACGACTTCCACGGGCAACGAGGCCAACTCCGGCAACGCTACCGAGAGGGCCAGAAAGATCAACTCGGCGCCCTCGGACTCGTCGTCAACGCCATCATCCTCTGGTATACCCGTTACATCGACGCCGCCGTGAACCACCTCCGTGCCGAGGGCTACCTCCGTGCCGAGGGCTACCTCCGTGCCGAGGGCTACCTCGTCAACGACACCGATGTCGCCCGACTCTCACCCCCGATCCGCGACCACCCTAATCTCCTCGGCCGCTACCGCTTCTGCACCAGCGACCTCCCCGCAGAAGGCCTCCGTCCTCTCAGAAACCCGAATTCCTCCAACTCACCAGGATCCTGAGCGCACGTTTCCGATCCATTATCACTCCCGCCCCATTCAGGCCGGGCTCGAGCTCCATCCGCAGTCGAGGATCGTGCGCAACTTCTCTCTCACGAACTGCCCCGCGGAGCCTGACTCTGACTAGCTCTGATCAGAGCAGCGAACCCAGCCACAGCCCGAGCGCGGCGGCGAGCACGCTCGCGACGAGCATCCCGACGCTGTTGACGAGCGCGGCACCGTACCGGCGGTCCCCGATCAGTCGCACCGTCTCGAAGCTCGCGGTGCTGAAGGTCGTAAAACCGCCCATCAGGCCGACGCCGAGCACGGCGAGGGCCTCCGGTGTAACCAGCTCACCCAGCACGACAGCCGTGGCGAGGCCGAGCACGAATGAGCCCGAGACGTTGATCACGAGAGTGCCGATGGGAAGTTTGGGAAAGCGGGACCGGATGACGCCGTCGAGCACGAACCGCAGCGCGGCGCCGACGCCGCCCGCGACGGCAGTCAGCAGGAACAGGAGCGGTGTCACCGGCGCGCCCTGCCCCGGTCGACCCTCGCCGCGAGCACGATTCCGAGCCACGTCGCCAGCGCCCCGAGCACGAGGGTGCCCAGCGCGTTCAGCAGCGCGAGCGCGGGGCTGCCGGCCGCGAGCACAACACTGTCGGTCGCGAGCGCACTGTAGGTGGTGAACCCGCCGAGGAAGCCGGTGCCGATCAGCAGCCGGATGCGCCGCCGCGCCCCCTCGTCTGCCCCGCGCCGGGAGAGCGCCTCGAGCAGGGCGCCGAGCAGCAGGGCTCCAGCGACATTGATGCCCATGATCGTCGCCGGGAATCCGTCGGCGGGAGGAATGGCGATGGTGAGCGCCGCCCGGGTCGCGGTGCCGAGGCTGCCGCCGACGAACACCAGCCCGATGAGCCCTCCGTTCGCCCACACGGGGCGCGCCTCAGCCATTATCGCCCGTATGTCCGTGCAGCCTGTCGATCTCGCGCCGCTCGCGCTTCGTGGGGCGCCCGGCACCACGATCGCGTTGCGCGGCGACCGGGATGCTCTCCCGCGGTGGCGGCGGGGGAGTCTGGTCGAGAAGGCACTCGGCGGCGGCGGGCGCGCCGACGCGCTTGCGGACGATCCGCTGAACGACGACGATGCGCTCGAGGTCGCCGACCCGCACCCGCACCTCGTCGCCGATCCGCACGGCCTGCGCCGGCTTGACCTTCTCGCCGTTGATGCGCACGTGGCCGCCGCGGCAGGCCGCCTGAGCCAGCGACCGGGTCTTCACTAGCCGCACAGCCCAGATCCAGCTGTCGACTCGCACGCTCGCCGCCGTCTCCATGGGTCGACTCTACGTAAGTGGGGGCCGGGGTCAGGCCGCGCGGGCGCGGCGGCGCCCGATGCGGCTGACGGCGATCCCGATGAAGGCGATGACGACGATGAACCCGGCTATCCCCAGCACGTAGACGAACACGCCGAGGGCGCCGTCCGGCCCGTCCGGGATGAGGAACGGATACGGGTACCAGCCGGTCGCGGCACCGCGCACGAGCGTGAGCGCGACCCAGGCGAGCGGGTACACGACCGCGAAGAACAGCCGGTTCCAGCCGAGCGGGTGACGACCGGGCGCGAACAGGAAGTCGACGGCGACGAAGATCGGCACCCATATGTGGATGACCTCGTTGGGCCACTGAATACCGACGAATCCGTCACTGACGATATCGCGCAGGAGCACGTTGTAGACGACCCCGGTGACGACCGCGTAGGCGAGAATCGACACCCGCAGGGTCGTGAGCAGCTCGGAATCGCGGCGGCGACGCAGTGCGATAACGCCCGCGACGATCAACACGACGACGTTCATCAGGCTCGTCTGGATCGTGAAATAGCTGAAGTACTCGCCCGGCGCGAACGCGTCGTTGAGCGACTGGTCGGTGATCTGGGTGACGATGCTGGCCAACACCAACAGTCCGACGACGATGCGCGAGGCGCCAACGAGCCGACGAGGCAGGGTCGGGGCGAGATTCTCCGGGCGCCACGCCGGGTCGGCGCGGTCGCTCGTCGTCTGGCTCACGGCTTGAGACTAGCGTCACGGGGCGCTCAGCCGTGCCAGTCGACACGCCCCCATTCCACCCCGCAGCCGAGGCGGCGGCAGCGGTAGGCGGCGTTGTCGTCGGCGACAACCGGCCCGCCGATCGCGATGAGCCCGGCATCTGCCGCCGCGAGCATCTCGCTGCTCGCCTCACCGTGCACGATTTCCAGAGGATTCGTACTGTCGCACTGGGGACAGCGTTCGTCGATGAGGTGGGTAAAGGTGGGCATGGGTTCCTCCGGCCAGGGATGAAATTGCGGTTACTTCACTCAATCAGCAGCCGCCGACATTGGTCATCGCAGCAAGTCGCCCCACTCTGCTGCCAGCGCGGGCCGGTACTGTCATCTATTGATCCCCACAGCCCAAAGAAGAATTGACGGATGCGCGACAGCCCCATCTCAGCGACGCCCTACGAGGTGCTCGGCGTTCCTCCGACCGCGAGCACCGAGGAGTTGCGGCGCGCCTACCGCCGCATTCTGCGTGAGACACACCCGGACACGGGAGGATCCGCGACCGAGTTTCACACCGCGCAGTGGGCGTGGGAGTGCATCGGAACCCCCGAGGCGCGCGCCGCGTACGACCGCGGTGCGACCAGGAGCGAGCCCGCCCATGCGGCGTGGGCGGCACCGTCGGCACGCAAGCCCCGGGACTCCCGGCCTCTCGCGCGCTCGCACGGGCATCCGGGCGGCTGGCGCCGGGAACGCTATCTCAGCCTCATCCGCGAATGGGCCGGCCGCGGGGTCGCGCTCGACGACCCCTACGACTCTGCGCTCGTGCGCTCGGCGCCGCGCGACATCCGCCATGTGCTCGCCGACGCCCTCGCCGAGGAGGCCACCGCGCGCCTGCTCTCCGAGCTCGGCATCGCGTTCACAATCTGGCACGACGTGGCCACGGATGCCGCGGGCGGCGGCCCCGCGCACAAGCTCGACCACATCGTGCTCGGTCCGAGCGGGCTGTTCGCCGTACTCTCCGAGGACTGGGGAGCGCCGGTCGCCGTGCGCAAGGGCGAGATTGTCGGGGAGGCCATCGGTGCCGGGGATCGCCCACTGCACGCGCTGTCCTTGCGTGCGCGGTCGATCGCGCGCGCGGCACGCGTGCGCTTCACGGCGCTCATCATCGTCGTCCCTGACGACCAGACGGAGGAGTCCCTCACGGTCGTCGGCCGCGCGCGCGGCGTGCCGACCCTGCTCGTGCGGCGCTCCCGCCTGCAGGACGTTGCTCGTACCGGGCTCGCCAGCGCGCCGGCGATGGGTGGCAACGAGCTCTTCGACGTGCGCACGAGGCTGTCGGCGGCGATCCGCTTCGTCTGAGCCGGTGGCGGCAGCGCGCGCGGTCAGCCCAGCAGGAAGCGCGAGTCGCCGGTCGGTTCACACTCGATCACCTCGACCGAGCTGACCTCCGCCCACGGCGGACCCGTATGCAGCCAGCGAACGAGCTCGGCGACCGCGGCATCCGGCCCCTCGGCCTCGACCTCAACGCTCCCGTCCAGCCGGTTGCGGACAAAGCCCGTCAGTCCCAGCCGCATCGCCTCGGCCCTCGTGTTGGCGCGGAATCCGACGCCCTGCACCATTCCGCGCACGATCGCCCGCGTGCGCACCGTCGCCGAGTCCATCCCTCCACGCTAATCCGCCGCGGCGCGCCCATCACGGCCGGTCGGGCGGCACTCAGTGACTCCGGCTCCCCGCCCCCGTGCCGTTATTGGCTGCATCTTCCGAGCGCGCAGCCCCAGCACGCTGCCCCAGCGCGCGTAGCCCCAGTGCACGGCCCGTGCGCGCGGCGTCCCACCGCCGCGCGAGCATCCCGGTCTGGACGTAGCGCGCGATCATGGCGCAGGGCGGGCCGGGCGAGCGGCGACGGCTCAACATCCTCACGAGAGAGGCCGTCGACTGACACCTCGACCTCGACCACGACGGTGCCGCGCAGGAATCCGCATTGAGGCGGTCGAGGATGTCGCCGGTCGCGCCCGCGACCCAGGCGGCCGTCGCGGCTGGGATGGCGTGCGAGGCCGGCCGGTGCTGATGTGCGAGGCGTCCAGGCAGGCGGCGAGCAGCGGCGCGTCATCGAGCAGCGGGATCACCAGCGGGATGACCGCCATGTTGGCGCGAGAGTAGGCGCGGCACCGGGCCTCTGGTAGTGCCGGGTGAGGTGACCCGCCGACGCGCCTAAACTGACCTCATGAGACGATTGTTGACGACGACTCTGATTATGGCGAGCGTGCTCGCAGGCCCCGCGATTCCCGCCGCAGCGGCGCTCGGCCCGGCCGTCGGAGGGGCCGTCGGGGTGGTCGTCGGAACGGCCTCCTCGCCGCGCGGTGCCACCGACGTGCAGGAGTTCGCCTTCGTCTCCTACGAGGCCGACTACTACCTCAGCCGGGCGGAGGACCGCACGT
>JAJAZI010000135.1 GCA_026785785.1 Microbacteriaceae bacterium | reverse complement strand
GCTCGGGAGAAGTCGATGCCGAGGTCGCCAAGGTCGGGCCGCGTCGAACGCCACAGCAGGAACACCACGAGCACCACCGGCACGAGGTCGAAGAAGATGGCGAAGAACTGGTAGATCAGGTCGAAGGTCGGCCGAGCGCTGAGCGAGGGGTTGAGCGCCGTCGACTGGTCCACGATCGGCTTCGGCTTCGTCGCGGAGTTCACGATCGCAACAACTGAGTAGACGGCTGATGCCCCCAGGGAAAGTCCGAGAACGATCAAAATCTCCGCGACCAGGCGTCGACCGTGTGGGGGAGCGGATGCCGCCGTGTTGGTTTCCGACAAGTGACCTCCGATGCGGTTTCGATAATACCCGCGGACTAGAGCAGATTTTCGCCAAGAAATCGTGATCCTGGCGCTCGGATGCTGCGTTATCGTCAAATCCCGCGCAGGTTTTCGCTGGACTTGGTGCGAGAACCCACTCCGCGTCAGCGGCCTCCGCAAAACCGCCTAGGGTTTTGCGAGCGACAGGGAGCCACTTAGCCACCCTGTTATTCGTGGGGGATCGCGCTGAAAACGCGCTCGCCTCTGCTCACTTTTGCACTGGAGGAAAATTGAGATTCAATAGAATCGGCACAGCAATCGCCGGTATCGGAATTGTCACCGCGCTCGCGCTGACGGGCTGCGTGTCGAGCGAGGCTGCGACGGAGGGTGGCGCCGGATCGGCCATCATCACCACGAACGGTTCCGAGCCGCAGAATCCACTGATCCCCACCGCCACGAACGAGACCGGCGGCGGCAAGATCCTCGACAACATCTTCGCAGGACTCGTCTACTATGCGGCCGACGGCTCGCCGCAGAACGACCTCGCCGAGTCGATCGAGACCGAGGATGCCCAGAACTACACGATCACGATCAAGAGCGGCACGACCTTCACGAACGGTGACCCCGTCACCGCACAGTCCTTCGTCGACGCCTGGCAGTACGGAGCACTCCTGAGCAACGAACAGCTCAGCAGCTACTTCTTCGAGTCGATCGAGGGCTTCAGCTACGACGAGGACAGCGAACTGACCGGGCTCACCGTCGTCGATGACACGACATTCACCGTGAAGCTCAAGCAGCCGGAGTCCGACTTCCCGCTGCGACTGGGCTACTCGGCGTTCTTCCCGCTGCCCGAGGTCGCCTTCGACGACATCGAGGCATTCGGTGAGAACCCGATCGGCAACGGTCCGTACATGCTCGACGGTAAGGGTGCTTGGAAGCACAACGAGAAGATCGACCTCGTCGTGAACCCCGACTATGAGGGTGGACGCAAGGCTCAGAACGACGGCCTCGAGATCGTCTTCTACGCGACCCAGGAAGCGGCCTACGCCGACTTGCAGAGCGGCAACCTCGACGTTCTCGACGCGGTGCCGGACAGCGCACTGGCCACGTTCGAGGATGAATTCGGCGACCGCGCCGTCAACCAGCCCTCCGCCGTCTTCCAGTCCTTCACGATCCCGGAGCGCCTCGCGCACTTCGAGGGCGAAGAGGGAAAGCTGCGCCGCGCCGCAATCTCGATGGCGATCAACCGTGAAGAGATCACCGACGTGATCTTCGAGGGCTCGCGCACTCCCGCCACCGACTTCACCTCCCCGGTGATCGACGGCTACTCGGAGGCACTCGAGGGTGCCGACGTTCTCGAGTTCAACGCCGACGAGGCAGTGAAGCTGTGGGCTGAAGCCGACGCCATCTCGCCGTGGGACGGCCAGTTCCCCATCGCCTACAACTCGGATGGTGGCCACGAGGCGTGGGTTGACGCCGTGTCGAACCAGCTCAAGAACACTCTCGGAATCGACGCGATTGGTGCACCGTACCCGACCTTCGCCGAGATCCGCACGCTTGTCACCGAGCGCACGATCGAGACCCCGTTCCGCACCGGATGGCAGGCCGACTACCCGGCCCTCGCCAACTTCCTGGGACCGATCTACTTCACCGGCGCAGGCTCCAACGACGGCGACTACTCCAGCGAAGAGTTCGACTCGCTCTACAAGGAGGGCCTCGCCCAGACCGACCCCGAGGCCGGCAATGAGTTGTTCCAGCAGGCTCAGACCGTGCTGCTGACGGACCTGCCCGCGATCCCGCTGTGGTACTCGAACGTCACCGGTGGCTACAGCGAGAACGTCGAGAACGTGCAGTTCGGCTGGAACTCGGTTCCGATCTACTCGGAAATCACCAAGGGCTAACACCCGATCCGCTCCCGGAGGGGGCTGATTCCATGTCGTGGGGTGGTAGCGCACATCGCTACCACCCCACGCATGTGTGCGCTCGTAACCACCCAACGCTTCTCCCGCAACAGTGAGGTCGCATCTCAGTCATGTTCACGCTCGTAGAAGTCGGAGGCTAGACCCGTGGTCTGGTACATCGTCCGACGCATCCTGCAGGTAATCCCGGTCTTCTTCGGGGCCACCCTGCTCATCTACTTCATGGTCTTCGCCCTTCCAGGCGACCCGATCATCGCGCTGGGCGGTGACCGCGGGCTCAACCCGGCCGTCGCCGCTGCCCTCCGTGCCGAGTACAACCTCGACAAGCCGTTCATCGTGCAGTACCTGATCTTCGTCGGCGGTCTCTTCGTGGGCGACTTCGGCACCTCCTTTTCCGGCCAGCCGGTGTCGGACATCCTGGCTCAGACGTTCCCCGTCACGTTGCGACTCGCGTTGCTCGCCGTGACCATGGAAGCGGTCCTGGGCATTCTGATCGGGCTCTTCAGCGGGCTCCGCAAGGGAAAGCTGTTCGACTCCTCGGCGCTCGTCGTCAGCCTCATCTTCATTTCGGTGCCGATCTTCGTCACGGCCTTCGTCGCCCAGTACATATTTGGCGTGAAACTCGGCATTGCCCGCACCACCGTGGGTGCCGGCGCCCCCTGGGAAGATCTGATCCTCCCGGCCGTCGTTCTCGCGAGCGTGAGCTTCGCCTACATCGTGCGATTGACCCGCACCTCCGTCATCGAGAACCTCAACGAGGACTTCGTGCGCACCGCAACCGCGAAGGGTCTCTCGCGCCCCAGGGTCATCCGGGTTCACATCCTCCGCAACTCGATGATCCCCGTCGTGACCTACATCGGAACCGACTTCGGCCTGCTCATGGTCGGCGCGACCGTCACGGAGGGCATCTTCAACGTGCCCGGTGTCGGCCGCACCCTCTACCAGGCGATCATCCGCAGCGAGGGGCCCACCGTCGTCTCGTTCGTGACCGTCATGGTCATCATCTACCTCGTCGCCAACCTGCTCGTCGACGTTCTCTATGGATTCCTCGACCCAAGGATTCGCTATGCCAAGTAACGCCCCGCTGTCGCCGACCCACTTCGTTGCACCACTCGACGAGACTCCTCTCGTCGCCGTCGACAAGGTGCAGGTCGCCGCGAAGCCCAGCAACCTCTACCTCGACGCGTGGCGCGACATGCGCCGCCGCCCGCTGTTCTACGTGTCCGGCGTCATCGTGCTGCTCGTGATCGTCGTCGCGCTGTTCCCGACGCTGTTCACCCAGCTCGATCCGCGCGCCTGCGCGCTCTCGTTCAGCAACCAGGGGCCGAGTGCGGGGCACCCGCTCGGCTACACCAAGCAGGGCTGCGACGTGTACGCCAGGATCATCTTCGGAACGCGCACCTCGCTGTCGGTTGGCATCATCGTCACACTTCTCGTCACGGTCATCGGCATCATCATCGGTGCGCTGTCGGGCTACTACGGCCGCTGGATTGACGCGGTGCTCTCCCGCATCGGCGACATCTTCTTCGCCATCCCGTACATCCTCGCCGCCATCGTCATCATGTCGGTTGTGGCTCGCGAGGCGCGCAGCATCCTCGTCCTCTCCCTTGCCATCGGTATCTTCGCCTGGCCCAGCACCGCTCGAGTTCTGCGCGGCCAGATCCTGTCGGTGAAGAACTCCGACTTCGTGATGTCGGCGGCCGCGCTCGGTGTGTCCCACTTCCGCATCCTGCTGCGGCACGTGCTCCCCAACTCGATCGCCCCGGTGATCGTCATCACCACCATCGGCCTCGCCGGCGCGATCGTCGCCGAGGCGACCCTGTCCTTCCTCGGTATCGGGCTGCCGCCGGATGTCATGTCCTGGGGCAAGGACATCTCTCAGGCCCAGGGAGACCTGCGGAACAACCCGATGACGCTCATCTACCCCTCGATCGCCCTGTCCGTGGCGGTGCTCTCATTCATTCTCATGGGCGAAGTCCTCCGCGACGCCCTCGACCCGAAGGCACGGGCACGCCGATGACCGCCACGACCGTAGCGACCACTCCGGGAACAGGCCGGGACAAGGGCACTCCATTGCTGGACATCCGCGACCTGCACGTCGGCTTTGTCACCCAGAACGGCATCGTCCCGGCGCTCAACGGCGTCAGCCTGACGATCATGCCGGGGGAGACCGTCGCGATCGTGGGCGAGTCGGGGTCGGGCAAGTCGACGGCCGCCCACGCGATCATTGACCTGCTGCCCGGCACCGGCAAGGTGACGAGCGGCCGGATCCTCTTCGACGGACAGGACCTCGCCGCCACCTCCGGCAAGGCATTCGACAAGATCCGAGGCAACCTGATCGGCTTCGTGCCCCAGGACCCGATGTCGAACCTCAACCCGGTCTGGAATATCGGCTTCCAGGTCGAGGAGACACTCGTTGCGAACGGGCGGGCGAAGCGCGGGAAGGATGTCAAGGCCAAGGCGATCACGGTGCTGAAGGAGGCCGGGCTCGCGGATGCCGAGATCCGGCTGAAGCAGTATCCGCACCAGTTCTCGGGCGGAATGAAGCAGAGGGTTCTCATTGGTATCGGGCTCTCCTCGCGCCCGAAGCTCCTGATTGCCGACGAGCCGACCTCGGCGCTCGATGTGACGGTGCAGAGGGTCATCCTCGACCACCTCGCGACACTCACCGGCGACAGCGGCACGGCAGTGCTCTTCATCACCCACGACCTCGGCCTCGCCGCTGAGCGGGCCGAGAAGCTCGTCGTGATGTACAAGGGCAAGATCGTGGAGTCCGGCCCGTCGCTGGAGATCCTTCAGAACCCGCAACACCCGTACACGAAGCGGCTCGTCGCGGCAGCACCGAGCCTCGCCTCTCGCCGTATTCAGGGCAGTCATCGAGAGCGTGCCGCGCTCGATCAGGTGGTGCCGGATGCTGCGGCGTCGCGCGTCACCGCCGCCCCCGTGATCACGGTCGAGAAGCTCACCAAGGTGTTCCAGATCAACACCGGCAAGCTGCGCTCGCAGCCGTTCACCGCCGTCGACGACGTGTCCTTCTCGATCCCCAAGGGCACGACGATGGCCCTCGTGGGGGAGTCCGGCTCGGGCAAGTCCACGGTCGCAAAGCTCATTCTCAAGCTGGAGTCTGCGACATCCGGTTCTGTCACGGTGGGCGGGAAGGACATCAACAAGGTGAGTGGGCGCGAGCTTCTGGCTCTCCGACGCCAGATGCAGCCGGTGTTTCAGGATCCGTTCGGCTCGCTCGACCCGCTCTACAACATCGGGTCGACGATCGCGGAGCCCCTCGTCACCCACCGTGTCGGCAGCAAGAAGGAACGGCACGCGAGAGTGCTGGAACTGCTCGACCAGGTGGCCCTGCCGACGACGCTCATCGACCGGTACCCGAACGAGCTGTCCGGCGGACAGCGCCAGCGCATCGCGATCGCGCGGGCGCTCGCTCTCAAACCCGAGATCCTGATTCTGGACGAGGCAGTCTCGGCGCTCGACGTGCTCGTGCAGGCCCAGATTCTCGCTCTGCTCACCGAGCTGCAGTCGGAGCTCGATCTGACCTACCTCTTCATCACCCACGACCTCGCCGTCGTCAGGCTCGTCGCGGACCATGTGTCGGTGATGCGTCAGGGGCGAATCGTGGAGGCCTCGTCGACGGACGAGGTCTTCGACAGTCCGCGTGAGGAATATACAAAGGAACTGCTGGCCGCGATCCCCGGAACCGGGATTCAACTCGGCGTCTGATCGCGAGCACGCAATATATCATCGCCGAGGTCGGGAACCTGCACCCGATTCCGTCATAATCGGGCAATTCGGCGCGTATTTTCTCTGGGCTGCGCAAAATTCCTGCGACATCGTCACCACTGTGTAACGTTTTCGCGTGGCAGTAGGACGCGCGCTCCACCGTGCTTAGGGTCGACGTAATCGAGACGCCGCTAGCACAGTCATCTGCGTGATCGTCGGCTCACACTGCACAGGAGGAAAATTGAAGATATCGCGCCTAATGGGCGGCGTGGCGGTACTTGCCGTGGGAGCGCTCGCGCTCACCGGTTGCACCCCACCCCGTGCATCAGAGGTCATCGAAGGCACGAGCATTACCGTGGCTTGGAATGACTCCTATTACGCCTTTAACGACGGCCTCGCCGACACCAATGCGTCGTCGAACGCGGTCGTCAACTACATGGCGAAGGACGGCTTCCAGTACTACGACAACAACTCTGAGCTTATCCCGCAGACCGCGTTCGGCTCGATCGAGAAAACGAGCGACGACCCGCTGACGGTCAAGTACACCGTCAACGAGGACGTCAAGTGGTCTGACGGCACCCCGGTCGACGCGGCCGACCTGCTGCTTTATTGGGCCGCGTTTACCACGCACGTGCAGAATGGTGAGGGCGTCGCGGATGAAGAGACCCTCGAGCTCACAGGCCAGGAGGGCACCTTCTGGAACACTGGAACGGTTGAGGGTTTCGGGCTCGACCTCGTGGAGGAGACCCCCGAGATCGGTGATGACGGCCGCAGCATCACCCTCGTCTACTCGGACTTCTACGTCGACTGGCAGCTCGGCTTCGCCGTCTCGCCCGTCTCTGCGCACGGAACCGTGCAGCTGGCCTATCCCGGAAAGTACGACGGCGAAGACGGTGCCAAGAAGGCCAAGGAGGACATCACCAAGGCCATCCAGGACAAGGACTTCGACTTCCTCGCGCCGGTATCCGAGTCCTACAACCAGGACTACAAGTTCACCGACACCCCGACGGAGCCGCAAAAGCTCTACGGAACGGGCGCGTACACCATCACGGAGATCAACTCTGCTGACAAGTTCGTGACCCTCACGGCGAACCCCGAATACACCTGGGGCCCGTCGCCGAAGTACGAGAGCATCACGGTTCGCGCTATCCCGGATGCCCAGGCGCAGCTCACTGCGCTGGCGAACGGTGAGGTCTCGATCGTGGCCGGACAGCCGACCGCGGACATCGCCGACCAGCTCGAAGCCGGCATTGCCGGTGTCGAGTTCGCCGGTGCTCCCGAGGGAACCTACGAGCACATCGACCTCCAGGTCACCAACGGAGGCGCGTTCGACCCGGCCACCTACGGCGGCGACGAAGACAAGGCGCTGGCCATCCGGCAGGCGTTCCTCAAGACGATTCCGCGAGGCAAGATCCTTGAGACGCTGATCAAGCCGCTCCAGCCCGATGCCGAACTGCGTAACTCGCAGATCTTCCTCCCGGGTACCCCCGGTGCCGAAGCAGCAGCCGAGGTCAATGGAACACTCGACCTTGTCGACCCCGACATCGAGGGTGCCAAGGCGCTGCTCGCGGAGGCCGGTGTCACCTCGGTCGACGTGCGGATGCTGTTCTCCTCGACCAACCCCCGTCGCGGATCCGAGTACACGCTGATTGCCGAGTCGGCGAAGGAAGCGGGCATCAATGTCATCAACGCATCCTCCGAGACCTGGGGCGGCGACCTCGAGACCAACAAGGCTGGATACGACGCGGCGCTGTTCGGCTGGAACTCCACCAGCACGGCGATCGGCGAGTCGGGTGCGAACTACCAGACGACCGGACTGAACAACTACTACGGCTGGTCCAATGCCGAGCTCGACGACCTGTTTGACAAGTTGGGTCGCGAGACCGACGAGGGCAAGCAGCAGGAGATCCTCGTGAAGGCGGAAGAGATCATCGGTGCACAGGCGTGGTCGGTGCCGATCTTCCAGTTCCCCGGAATTGTTTCGTGGAGCTCCAAGATTGATGGGGTCGTACCCGGCTTCCTCAGCCCGTCTTACTTCTGGAACTTCTGGGAGTGGACCCCGGCGAAGTAGTCCGGTGAAGGGCTTCGCAAGAGAGCCCTGAAATGGGAGTGAGCGTCGGAGACTCTCCGGCGCTCACTCCGTCTCCTTGTGTGGCAGCCAGCCCGGTACTCTGTCT
>JAJAZI010000134.1 GCA_026785785.1 Microbacteriaceae bacterium | reverse complement strand
CTCCTGGCCGATGCGGTGCACGCGATCGATCGCCTGCGTCTGCTCGGCGCTGGTCCAGCTGAGCTCCGCGAGCACGACGTTCGACGCGGCCTGCAGGTTGAGGCCCACACCGGCCGCGGTGAGCGACGCGACGACGACAGAGACATCCGGGTCGTTGTTGAACGCGTCGACCTGGGCCTGCCGGAAGGCGGCCGTCTGGTCCCCTCGGATCGACACGGTCTTGAGACCACGCTTGGCGAGGGTCTGCTCCGCGATGTCCATGACGTCGATGTGTTTCGCGAAGAACACCACCTTGCCCACCGACCGGGCAAGCTGCGCGGTGTAGTCGGCAGCGAGCACGGCCTTGGCCGTTCCGATCTTACGCACCATCGTGAAGACGTTTTCGCCCGTCTTCGCCGCCTTGGACTCCTCGAGCTCGGCTTGGGCGACGAGACGCACGAGGGCGTCCCTATCGATCTCGTCGGGGTTCTTCGAGAGTGCGAGGCCGCGGTTGTAGCGGTCGAGCAGCCGCTGCGACAGCGCCGCCTCTGCCTGACGGATGGAGCGCCCTACCTCATCGTCGAGTTCGACGGGCAGGTCGGCGATGCGCTTGGAGGGGAGGTCGGCGGCGACGTCGAGCTTCTTGCGCCGCACGATTCCCATGTCGATGACGGTCTGGCGGGCCTCGGCGAAGAAGCCGAAGTCGGCGGGGGTGAGCCCCGTCTCCTCGAGATGGTCGAGCAGGGTCGCCGTGGGCTTCTCGCCGTCGATCCAACCGAGGAACTGCCAGATCGCGCGGAAGTCCTCGATCGTGTTGATAAGCGGAGTACCCGTGAGCGCGATCATGAGTGCGCGCGGCGAGCGGGCACGGATGCTGTCGGCGAGCGACAGCACGTGCTTCGACCGCTGCGAGTCGCGGTTCTTGATGAAGTGCGCCTCGTCGACGACCATGCCCTTGAACCCGAGGGTGCGAAGCCAGCCGACGTGCCGGTCGAGCACGTCGTAGTTGACGATCACGATGTCGGCGAAGGCGTCGAGACTCTCGCCCGAGCCGTGGATGACGGTCGCCGTCTTGTTCGGTGTCCAGAGCTCGACTTCCCGCGCCCAGTTCATCTTCACGACGTTCGGAGCGACGACGAGCAGCGGGTACGAGTTCGAGGCGGCGGCGGCGAGCAGCGCCTGGGCCGTCTTCCCGAGTCCGGGCTCATCGGCGAGCAGGTAACTGCGGTGGCCCTCGCGCACGCTCGCGACGAAGGCGGCCTGGTGGGTGAAGAGCTCGCGACCGCCCGGAACCCGGCGGTCGGCTGTCGTCGGGGCAGGCAGGTCCATGCTCGCCGCCTGACCGCCGGCGCCGTATTCAAAGGCACGGAAAAGCGGCTCGAGCAGTTCCCAGTTCGCGAGCCGCCTAGTCGTCGGCTTGGCCTTCACGCTCTGGCTGAAATCGGGGGCGAGGAACGGGTTGGACAGCTGCCTCGCGACGACCGACTTCGGAACCACCTGGCGCTCGGCGGCGGGCGCGACCGCGACGGGCTCCTTCGTGATCACCAGGTCGTCCGGGCTCATCTGCACACCGGAGGCCATGAGCATGTCACGGCGCAGCGCCTTCGCGGAATCCGACACCACCGCTTCCTCGGCGAGGAGCTGGATGAGCGAGGTGTCCCGCGCGGCCGTCTTGGCGAGAATCGTGGCAACGCCGTCGAGTCGCTTGAGCACCTCGACCCGCTCCGAATCGGTCACCTCAGTGTCCTTCTTGGCACGCGAGCGCTCTTCGCGGACGAGCAGCGCGACCACCTGGAACTTGGTGCGGTTCGATGGCCCCACCTTGCCTCGCTCGGCAGCCGCCTCGATCTCCCGCACCGCGCGCGCGAGCACCGGAATGAGACCGATCTCGTCGCCGTGGCGCGCTCGTCGCTGCTGCGACGGACGACCGGATGCTGTCCTCTTCGGCGACTGTCCCCGCTGGGACGTCCTCGACTGGCCTGACCGAGCCATGTTCCTCCTGAACTGAGCGCGCTGAACGAATGCGGCGCTGACGCTACCTGCCGGAGGGTCGTACACCGCTGCGGTGTCGACCCGGACGACCTCCGGTGGAGGACGGACACTTCCCGGTGGGCGCGGAATCCAGCCTCAAGCAACTTGCGGACAAGGTTGGGACGGAAAGCGGATTCGTCGTGCGCTACTAATAGACTACGCGGCCCGCGGGCCCATTTTCCACATCGACGCTCCGAAGGCCGCGCAACAAACCCCCAATCGTACCCTCCTTGGGGGCCAGACTTACCTGAGTTTGTTCACGCCTTGGCAAGGTTTAAGTGCTGTGATGGGTGTCATGTACGGTTACAGGGCCCAGTACGCGCGGCCGGACCATTTCATTCTGCACTTGAGCGACACCCACTTCGTGGCTGGCGATCACCTTTACGGAGCGGTCGACAGCGAGGGCCTGCTGCGGCAGCTGTTCGCCGAGCTCGAAGCATCCGGCTCCCGCCCCGAAGCGATCGTGTTCACGGGAGACCTCGCCGACAAGGGCGAGGCGGGTGCCTACGCCAAGCTCCGGGAGATGATCGAGCCCGTCGCGGAGCGGCTCGGCTCCGAGGTTATCTGGGTGATGGGCAACCACGATGACCGGTCCACGTTCCGGCGCGAGCTCCTCGACCAGCTGCCGACTTCCAATTCCGTCGACCGAGTGCACGACATCAATGGCCTGCGCATCATCGCACTCGACTCCACGGTTCCGGGCCATCACCACGGCGTCGTCTCCGACGAGCAACTCGACTGGCTCGCCGAGGAGCTGTCGGTGCCGGCACCCCACGGCACCATCCTGGCGATGCACCACCCACCGGTGCCGAGCGTTCTCGATCTCGCGGTGCTCGTGGAGCTCCGCGAGCAGGACGGACTCGCCGAAGTGATCAGGGATTCGGATGTGCGCAGCATTATCGCCGGGCACCTGCACTATTCAACGACAGCGACGTTCGCGGGGGTTCCCGTCTCGGTCGCGTCGGCCACGTGCTACACCCAGGACCTCAATGTTCCGGTCGGTGGCACCCGCGGTCGCGATGGAGCACAGTCCTTCAATCTCGTGCACGTCTACGACGACACCGTGCTTCACTCGGTGGTTCCCGTGGGCAATTACCCGGCGGTGTCGAACTGGGTCACGGCGGAGGAGACCGCGGAGATCCTTGCAGCGCACGGGGTTGTCATCCCGGATGCGGTGAACCCCCACGTCACCGCGGAGCCGCCGCTCGTACTGCCGCTCGCCGCGGTCGCCATTCTCTGAGGGTGCGGCTCAGCCAGCTTCGCTGTCCGGCCGCCCGAGCGCACCCGACGGCTCGCCCGCCGACAACCGTTCCCAGGGCGCCGGAATCGGGAAGTAGCGATCCAGGAATGAGAGCACCGCCGTCGCGCGTTCCGCCCCGTCGATCTCGGGGAAACTGCCGTCGTTGAGGCAGAAGAAATCGAACGAGCGCCGCTTGAGGAGCCTCTTCAGATCGCGGAGGCCCTCGCGCATGGTGGTATCGACGTACTTAACGCTCGCCTGCGTCTGGGTGACTGCCCGGCCTGTCATGAGCGCGAAGTAGTGGTACAGCGAATTCGTCACCGAGATGTCGGTCGCCGAGCGGAACGGGCTCGCGCTCGTGCGCGCGAAGTCCTTGGCGAACTCGCGCTCGAGTTCGAGCAGTACCGACTTGCGCAGCGGGGTCGCGGCGTGCTCGAGGTGACGCGTGGTGATCTTGCCGAACCGCTCACCGAGCAGGCGGCGGTTCACCCGCGCGCTGTTCTCGAAGCCGCTGCGACCGGCGTGGGTCTCGCCGAGTCCAATGCGCGTGTTCGCTTCGATGAACTTGGTGACCCCGCCAGGAGAGAAGAACATGTCGGGCGAGATCGGGCGGCCGAAGAACATGTCGTCGTTCGAGTAGAGGAAATGCTCCGAGAGTCCCGGGATGTGCTGGAGCTGCGCCTCGATCGCATGCGAGTTGTGCGTCGGCAACACCGAGATGTCGACGAAGAAGTCCTCGCTGCGCACGATGGTGACTCCCGGATGCTCGTCGAGCCACGCGGGCACCGGCGAGTCGGTCGCGATGAAGATGCGCCTGATCCACGGCGCGAACAGGTGTACAGAGCGCAGCGCGTACTTGAGTTCGTCGATCTGGCGGTAGCGCGCCTCGGCGCTGTCGCCCTCCCCGACGACGTAGCTCTCCATGCGCTTCGCCCGCGCGCGCTGCCAGTCGATCGACGCCCCGTCGACCCAGGAGAAGACGATGTCGATGTCGAAGGCGATATCGCTCGCGTGCTCGGCGAACATCCCGTCGAGGGTCGGCCAACTCTGCCCGAAGAGGTCGACGGTGCCCTCGACCGCGTCGCTGGCGAGGAGCGTGTTCCGCATGAGGGCGTTCTCGGCGGGGGCGATGATTGTGTCGCCGGCCCACTCCCACAGCTCGACCCTGACGCCGGTCGCGGCGCCATAGCGCAGCCGTCCCTGCGGCTCGATGCGCGGGCGGTAGAGGGTGAAGGCGCGCGCCTTCGAATCGCCAGCGAGCTCGCCCTCGGCGACGAGAACGGGCGGACGGCCCCGCTCGCCGGCGGGCTTCGAGTAGAACGGCTCGTTCGCACACGCCTCGGCGAGGGCCGCACGCAGCTTCTTCCGCAGCGAGAAGTCGACCGCGATGATCGGGCGGTCCCCTCCGTCACGGATCAGGAAGAACGGGATCTCGGCGGAATCCAGAACCGAACCGAGGAACAACAGGTCCTCGATCATCGATTCGCGCGGCGTGAGATGGCCGTTAATGAGCGTGAAAATGCCCTTGCGCACGACGACGTCGGCACGCCTAATCACGCCGGGGGAGGCGAGAGATGACACCACTACGGGCGCAAGGTTATCGGTCATTCGAGGCCCAATCGTCTGAGCCTGGTCCGCTGCCGTTGTTCTGGTTCGGGCCCTTAGCTCCTTCCATTATCACCCGACTCGCGCCGATTTCTCCCCGCTTGCGAAACCTGTCAGCGCCGGTTTCGGTCCTCGGGGTTGGGTACCTTGATCAGGAGACCCGCCGCGATGAACACGAGGGCGGCCACGAACTGCACCG
>JAJAZI010000133.1 GCA_026785785.1 Microbacteriaceae bacterium | reverse complement strand
GCGTTGTTGACCCGGTTGGCGCACACAACTCCGGCGAATTTATGTGCGGCACGGGACCAGTTCCGCGTTTCCGGGGGCGGACGCCGCCACGTCCGGATTTCGCCGGAGTTGTGCACACGCCGGACGACAAACCTGCTGGGTCCAGCGGGTGCGGAAGCCGGATCAATCTCTATTTTCGTGGCAGAAGTCAGGGCCGGGGAGGCCCGGGCGAACGGTCATCGCACTGTCGATGGCGAACTTCAGTGGCACCTGAGCGCGAAGTTCATCAACGAAATGCGGTTGATCCTGTGGCTGTGCTTGATGGCTGTGCTTGATGGCTGCGCTTGATGGCTATGGCGGATGGCTGCGCGAAACTCCGGAGATATCTCGCCGCGCGGTGAAGCAGTCCCGCGTCTGCGGGGGTCGGCTGCAGCCACATCCGCAGTTCGCCGGAACGTGTACACACACCCGATGCCAAACCGGCGGATCTGAGGAGACGCGGGAGCCCGACCGATTTCCCTTCTCGTGTCAGGAACGGGCACTCCCGGCGCCCGCGTCGCGCGGCGCGTGCTAGCGCCCGGCCTCGACTATTCGCCGGATCTGCCCGGGCGTCGTCTCATCCTGCAGCGAGGTCGTGTCGCCGAGGGGCCGCCCGTCGACGATGTCGCCGAGCAGGCGCCGCATGATCTTTCCCGAGCGGGTCTTCGGCAGGTCGGGCACGATGAACACGTCGCGGGGTTTCGCGACGGGTCCGATCTGGTCGGCTATGTGTGCCCGCAGCAGCGGCGTGAGCTCACCGCGGAGGGCGAGCCACGCGGCCGGGTCTCGGGGGTCCACCGGCGCCACGGCGGGGATCACGAACGCGGCGATGGCCTCTCCCGTCGTCGGGTCCGCGACGCCGACAACGCCGGCCTCGCCGACCGCCGGGTGGGACACGAGGGCGGACTCGATCTCGATCGTCGAGAGGCGATGCCCGGCGACATTGATCACGTCGTCGACGCGGCCGAGCAGCCAGATGTCGCCGTCGTCGTCGTACTTGGCTCCGTCGCCGGAGAAGAAGTAGCCCTGCTCGGCGAACCTCGCCCAGTAGGAGTCGCGGTAGCGTTCCGGGTTTCCCCACACCGTGCGCGCCATCCCCGGCCAGGTGCCTTCGATGACGAGGTAGCCCCCCGACCCGAGCGGCACCTCGTCTCCGACGTCGTTGACAACACGGGTCGACAGCCCCGGCAGGGCGCGCAGCGCCGAGCCCGGCTTGAGGGTCGAGACGCCCGGCAGCGGAGCCATGACCGCCGCTCCCGTCTCGGACTGCCACCAGGTGTCGACGATCGGCGCGGTGCCGGCCCCGATATGCTCGCGGAACCAGACCCACGCCTCCGGGTTGATCGCCTCGCCGACCGAGCCGAGCAAGCGGATGCTCGACAGGTCGAACTCCGCGGGCAGGCCGTCTTGGAACCAGGTCATGAAGGTGCGGATGAGGGTCGGTGCCGTGTAATAGGTCGTGACGCCATAGCGCTCGATGATCTCGAAGTGCCGGCCGGGATGCGGCGTGTTCGGGGTGCCCTCGTAGATGACCGAGGTGGTGCCGTTCGACAGCGGTCCGTAGTGCACGTAGCTGTGCGCGGTGACCCAGGCGAGGTCGGCCGTGCACCAGTGCACGTCGTCGTCCTTCGCGTCGAAGACCGCCCAGTGGCTCCACGACGCGTGGGTCAGGTAGCCGCCGCTCGAGTGCACGAGGCCCTTCGGCGTGCCGGTCGTACCCGAGGTGTAGATGATGAACAGGGGGGTCTCGGCGTCGAAGAACTCAGCCTCGTGGGTGTCGGGCGCACGGTCGACGCTCTCGTGCCACCAGACATCCCTGCCCGGCGTCCACGGCACGTCGGGCGTCGCGTCGCCGGTGCGGCGGACGACGAGAACGTGCTCGATGGATGCGACCCCGTCGACGGCGGCGTCGGCGGCGGACTTCACGGCGACGGCCGCCCCGCGCCGGTACTGGCCGTCGGTCGTCACGAGGAGCTTCGCGCCAGTGTCCTTGATGCGGAACCGCAGCGCCTCGGCCGAGAAGCCGCCGAAGACGAGCGAGTGCACGGCGCCGAGCCGCGCGATGGCGAGGGTGATGATGATGGTCTCCGGGATGACCGGGAGGTAGAGCACGACCCGGTCGCCCTGCACGATGCCGAGGTCGATGAGGGTGTTCGCCGCCTTCGCGACCTCACGCTCGAGTTCGGCGTAGGTGATTCTGCGGCGATCGCCCGGCTCTCCCTCGAAATAGAAGGCGACCTTGTCGCCGCGGCCCGCCGCGACGTGCCGGTCGACGCAGTTCACCGCGACGTTGAGACGCCCGCCGGCGCACCACTCGGCCCGGGGGATCGACAGGGTGCCGTCTGCCTGGGGCAGTGCGGGCTCCCAGCTGTGGTCGGTCTGCCACGGTTCGGCCCAGTCGAGGCGCTTCGCCTGCTCGGACCAGAATGCCACGGGGTCGGCCGCGGCGAGGTTCCACCAGGTGCCGTCGACGTTGGCCTGGGCAGCGAAGTCGGGCGGGGCCGGGTAGCGGCGGTTCTCGGTGAGGAGGTTGCGGATGGAGCCGTCGTTCTGGCTCACGCGGGAATCCGGGAGTGCGAGCCCAGTCGGTGCCACGTGCGGTTGTGGTAGACGAGCGGCTCGGCCTCGGGGGTATCGACGGCGTCGGTGGGCATGTTGCCGCCCTCCGCCACGTTGGACTGCAGGGCGTGCACGGCGATGACCGTGGAGGTCCCCGCATCCATTCGGCTGATGATCCTGCCCCGGATCCAGACGGGGGCAGCGTGGAACACCGGTTCGCCGGTCACCAGCCGGGACCACTCCGGGGCCTGGGCGAAGCGGTCGATCCCGCTCGTCGCGCCGAGCTGGGCGAGCTCGAGCTGGTCGGCTTCGAGCAGGTGGACGACGACCGTGTCCGAGGAGGTGATCGTCGCCGAACTCGACGACTGCGCCGAGACCGAGAAGACGAACAGGGGCGGCTCGGCGCTGACCGAGATCACCGAGGTCGCGGTGAGGGCGACGGGCCCCGTGCCGTCGTCGGCCGTGATGAGGGCCACCCCGGCGGCGTGGTTGCGGAAGGCGGCCTTGAAGTCACCCGAGGACAGCGAGTCCGCGAAGTGTGCGGTCGCGGCGGTCGCCTGCGCCTGCGCCGTCTGGCTGTTGATCGTCACGAGCTGTCCCCTCGATGCGTCGGTCGCGGCGCTGCCCGCGTGGTGTGGTGACCAACGATGTCGCGCAGGCGGCCACCCGCACAAAGCCTGTTACGCCGCGTGACGCCCCGCCGCAGCATCCGGCCCGCACGATAGTATCGAAGGGATCCTCGGGATCGTCCCCGGAGTGCCACGAAAGGCTCACTATGCTCCTTGATCTCGCGCCGCAAACCATCACCAACGGCATCACCGTCGGGGTGATCGCCCTCATCGTCGTCGTGGTGCTGTTCACGCTCGTGCGGAGCATCAAGGTCGCGAAGCCCGACGAGGCGATCATCGTCACCTCGCGCCAGCGCACCCTCAAGCCGGGTGACGCGCAGACCGAGAACGCCGGCCAGCGGGTCGTCTTCGGCTCGCGGGTCTTCGTCAAGCCGATCGTGGAGGCCCACTTCAAGCTGAGCCTGCGGAGCCGCCAGCTCAACGTGCAGGCGACGGCCCAGACCAGGGACGCGATCACGATCAAGGTCAACGCCGTCGCCGTCGTCAAGGTCGGCGGATCCGAGTCGATGGTGCGCGCGGCGGCGCAGCGGTTCCTCAACCAGCAGGACCAGATCGAGTCGTCGACCGAAGAGGTGCTGAGCGGCTCCGTCCGCTCCATCGTCGGGCAACTCACCGTGACAGAGATCATCACCAACCGCTCCGCACTGCAGGGCCAGGTGCTCGAGGCCGTGCGGGAATCACTCGACGTGCAGGGCCTCGAGATCGACACCCTGCAGATCAAGGAGATCGACGACGACCACGGCTACATCCGCGACCTCGGCCGCGGCGAGGCTGCGCGGGTCAAGCAGGTCGCCGAGATCGCCGAGTCCGTCTCGCGCCAGGCCTCGGAGGAGGCGAGGATCGGCGCTGATCAGGCCGTCGCTGAGCAGCAGCGCAAGCTCGACCTGCGTAACGCTGAGATCCAGAAGGAGACCGACAAGGCCAGGGCCGAGGCCGCAGCAGCCAAGCCCCTCGCCGAGGCGATCGCCCAGCAGGAGGTCATCTCCCAGCAGGAAGTGACCGCGAGCAAGCGTGTGGGGCTGCGCAAGCAGGAGCTCGACGCCGAGATCCGTGCTGTCGCGGATGCCGAGGCGTACGCGGTCGAGAAGAGCGCCGAAGCATCCGCCGCCGCGAGCGTCGCCGCCGCGAATGCCGACCGCGACCGGCGCAAGTCCGCCGCGGAGGCCGTCGAGGCCGAGGGTGTCGCCGAGAAGAACCGCCGAATCGCCGCAGCCCAGGCGCTGCAGGCGGAGGGCGAGGCCGAGGCCAACTCGATCAGGGTCAAGGGATCCGCCGAGGCCGAGTCGACCAGGGCCCGAGCGGATGCCCTCGACGAGCGGGCAGAGGACCTCCTCCGCCAGCAGATCATCAGCCAGCTTCCCGAGATCGTGCGTGCGGCATCCGAACCACTCTCGGCGATCGGCACCATGACGATCATCGCGACGGACGGGAGCGGAACCGAGCAGGTCGGGCAGAGCGTCGCGAGCCAGCTCGCCACCTCCACGCAGATCATCCGGGACCTGGTCGGAATCGACCTCTCCGAGATCATCACCGGCCGGTCGACGGGCAGCGCGGTGGGCAAGGCGATCGGAGAGAATCTCACGATGACCGGTTTGCGTGCCCCGGCTCCCAGCGAATCGTCAGGTAACGCTCCGATTGAGAGTGTTGAGTAAGGAGAACTGGGGGGTGCGTGAGGTGGTGCAATCGGATCGCTGCCGCGATTCGAAGGCCCTCCGAAGATACGCGCTCGAACCAGCCGCAGAGAGGTAGACAACCATGGCAACTCAGACAGCCCTCGACGCGATGCGTGACGCCGGATCGATCTTGGAAGGAATCCGCTGCGCGGACGACCTGACCGTCGCGGCCAGTCGCAATGGAGGCACGAGAGCGGTCCGGCTGCTCGCGCAGGCCGCGATCGACACGAGCGACCAGCTCACCGCCATCGCCGCGGTGCACTCCCTCGCCCAGGTCTTCGACGAGTCGGCCGATGAGGTGTTGATCGCCCTGCTCTCTCACGATGAGCTGTTCCTGCGGGAGCACGCGGCGTGGGCGTTCGGGGCTCGCCTGCCGCGCTTCGATGGAATCGCCGGGCTCGCCGCGATGGTCATCGCAGGCGGGTTCTCGGGCATGCTCGCCCAGCGCACACTGGAGCACTGGGGCAGCTCCGCTGCCGAGCACGTCGGGCTGGCTCTCGAAGGGGCGGTCCTCGGTGTGGGCGCCGCCGATGCCAGGGCACGCCTCGTCGAGACCGTCGGGCTCATCCCCGGCCGCATTCCCGAACGGCTCCTCCGGCGCATCGCCGCCGACGCCGCCGAGGCCACCGAGGTGCGCGCGGTCGCGATCGCTGGCCTCGGTGACCGCGACTCCAACGACGCGGTCACTCGCGTGGTCACGAGCCTTGCCAACGGCACCGGTGAGCTCGCCGACGTGGCCAAGCTCGCCCTGCTCGACCTCACAGCGGGCGTGAATCCCCGCGCTCCGTGGAGCCGGGGGCTCACGATCGCCCAGCTGTTCCTGCACGCCGACATCGACCGTGCCCTGTCCCAGGTGGGGGCGGGCGACAATGGGGGAATCGCGACGCTTCTCGTGCGGCTCGGCGACGCCCTCGTGGCCGGCGACCCGACCTCCGACGTGTTGGCCGCGCTCGACCGTGACGAGCAGGTGAGCCGCGTACTGACCCTGTCGCGCGGCAGCTCCGCCGATGCGCTCGCCTGCCTCTCCGAGGTCGGATCGACCCTGTCGGGGCACGCCTTCGCCTCGGTGCCGTTCCACGGCAAGCCGGTGCAGCTCGCCGACGCGTGGCCACGTCGGATTGCCGCGCAGCGAGGCATCCGGCGCGTGCTGCGCGCCGCGGGCACCGTCGATGCCATTCACCTCAGGATGGCCGACATCGGCACCCTCGCGGCCACGACCGTCGCGCGCGAACTCGAGATCCCGGTCGTCTTCACTGTCGCCCCCGACCCGCACGGGGCCATCCACTCGCTCGAGGCGAGTGGAACCCTCACCCGGGCGAATTTCGGTACCGTCGACGAGCGTGAGCACTTCTGGTTCCGCGCCCGCCTCGTGCAGCGTCTCGCCGCCGACGCCGCCCACACGGTGCTGTTCCCGCGGCCCGACCTCGGCCGCACGATGCGCGACCTCGTCGGCATCGACATCGCCGCTCACCCCGAGCGGCACTCCGTGGTCGCCGAGGGCATCGATATCGGTGTCATCGAGTCCGCCTGCGCCGACGCTCGCGCGGCGGCAGTGCAGGGTACCGCCGAGACGCCCGCCGGCCCCGCCTTCGAGACGCTCGATGCGCTGCTGTCCGCCCTCCCCGAATCCCGCCGGTCGCTCCCGCTCGCCATCACGGTCGGCCGCCTCCACCGTGTGAAGGGCATGGCGACCCTCGTCGAGACCTGGGCGGCGGACGAGGAGCTGCGCGAACGCTGCAACCTGCTCATCGTCGGCGGTGATCTCGAGAATCCCTCCGCCGACGAACGCGAGCAGCTCGACCGGATTACCGCAGCCCTACCCGGTGGCGACGCTGTCGCGAGCGGGCTGATCCTCGCGGGCCACCGCGCCAATGACACCGCTGCCCGCTGGCTCGCCGCTGCCAGATTCGGCCGGCCAGGTCTTGCCGCATCGCACGGCGTCTACGTCTGCGCGAGCATCAAAGAAGAGTTCGGGATCGCGCTGCTCGAGGCGATGGCAACGGGACTGCCCGTCGTCGCGCCGGCCGCGGGTGGGCCCGCCACCTACGTCGAGCAGGGCGTCACGGGATTCCTCGTCGAGACGAGCGACCGCACAGCTCTCGCCGCCGGGATCTCCGACGCGCTCGACGCCGCCGTCGGACCATTCGGTCCGGAGAATGCCCAGCGGGCGAGCGACATGGTCGCCGGCACCTTCACCATCCAGGGCATGGCCACGACGCTCGCGACCGTCTACCGCGACGTCGCGGATGCGAACGAGGTTATCGACTGGGCCTTGAGCGCCTCGTGACCCTGCTGATCATCAGCCCCGACTACGCCTCCCACCTCTACCCGCTCGCCACCCTGGGAACGGCATGGCGGGCCGCGGGGGAGCGGGTCGTCGTCGCGACCGGACCGGCGACGCACACGATCGTGGAGTCCTTCGGATTCGAGCGGGTGCACCTCCAGCTCGGCCGCGGCTCCAACCCCGGAGTCATCCGCGCCGAGGACCAACCCACCGGCGAGGACGACGCCCTGCGCGGCTTCTTCGACGCCACTCGCGTCGGGATGGTCGAGACGCTCGCCTTCCAGGCCGCGGCCCGCAGCGACGACCTGCTGTGGAACCCCGTCGCCGTCGCTCGTGATGTGCAGCGGATCGTCGCCGAAGTGCAT
>JAJAZI010000132.1 GCA_026785785.1 Microbacteriaceae bacterium | reverse complement strand
CGGATCAGCGGTTCGCGGAGTCTGGTCATGGTGTCCCTTTCGGTTGCGGCGGTCAGAATCCCAGCTGGAGCACGAAGATTCCGGGGAAGATGGCGAAGACGATGGTGATCGGCAGGATGAGGAAGACGAGGGGGACGAGCATGGCAACCTCCTTCTTTCCGGCGGACTCGAGCAGGTCGCGCTTCGCCTCATCGCGAGCATCCTGGGCCTGCGCGCGCAGCACCTCGGCGAGCGGGGTGCCGCGCTCGAGCGCGCCGACGACCTGCTCGACGGCCCGCGCCAGCGCTTGGAGCCGGATGCCGTCGGCGAGCTCCTGCAGCGACTGGGCGAACGGCAACCCCGTGTTAACTGCGGCGACGGTCGAGGCGAGCTCGGCGGCCAGCTCGCCGCGGCTGATTCGCGCCACCCGGCGGATCGCATCGAGGATCCCCTCGCCAGCGGAGAGGCTGAGGGTCAGGAACTCCAGCACGGTCGGCAGCTCCTCGGTCATCCGCCTCAGGCGTGCCGTCGCCGCCCGCTGCAGAAGGTAGTCCCGCAGGAAGATCCCCGCGACGCCGCAGAACACCACGATGGCCACCTGCAGCCCGAGCGGAATCGACCTGGCGGCGACGAACAGCGCCGCGACAACGGTGCCGATGGCGAGGCCGCCGAGCGCCCAGGCGAGCTGTTGCGAGCGGAATGCGTCCGGCCCGATCGTCGAGCCGGATTGCCGCAGCCGGAGGCGGATGCTGCCCGGGCCGCCCAGCGCGGCGCCAAGGAGCGACCGAACCCGGTCGAGCACGGGACTGAACATGGTGCCGACGATGGGGAGCGGGTTGACACTGCGCCGGGCGAGGAGCGCGCGGGCGCCGGGCGACACGTCGACCAAGTAGGGCGCGACCCGGTAGAGCAGGCGTGGGCGGTTGAGCCTGGGCACGACGCCGAGCAGGGACCACAGGCCGAAGCCGAGCGCGAGTCCGCAGACGATCGCCCAGGCCACCAGCGGCGTCAACGGAACCATCGCTGCTCCCGCGGCATCCGCCCGATCCCCACCATCACCCGGTAGGCGACGACCGTGATGCCGAGCCCTCCGACGATGATGGCCATGCCCGCGGCCGTGTTGTAGGCCGCTGCGGCCTCCGGCCTCGTCGCGAGCAGAATCAGGATGATCCACGGCGCGGCCACGCCGAGCTTGGCGGCGTTCAACACCCAGGACTGCCGCGCCTCGACCTCCGAGCGTAGGGCCGCCTCCTGCCGCAGGTACGCGGCGAGGTTGCGAAGCACGGTCGTGAGCTCCGACCCACCGACCTCGCGGGACATGCGCAGTGTCTCGAGCACGCGGTCGGCGACGGGGTCGGCGAGGCGGTTCTTCAGCTCGTCGATACTCAGTCCGAAGTTTCCGGTGGCCCGGTAGCCGCGCTCGAATTCCGCGAACGACTCCCGCACGGCGGGCGGGCCGCTACGAGCGAGTGACACGACGCTGTCGGGCAGGGCGAGGCCCGATCGCACGGCCGAGACGAGGTGGTCGACGATGTCGGGCCAGACAGCGCGGTTGGCCGCGCGGCGCGCCCGCGCCCGGGCGGTGATGACGACGAGGGGAAGCACGAGCGCGACGACGCCGACGACCGCGGCGAGCGCGAGGACGGGCACGATCGCGAAGGTCAGCGCCGCGGCCGCGATGGCGAGGATCACCGACACCGCCGCGACCGCGGAGAGCGTGACATCGTGTAGCCCGGCCTGCTCGAGGCTGTCCCGCACACGCTGGAGCTGACGCGGCGCCGGACGCCGCTCGGTGGCCGACGCCGGCCAGAGGAATGGAGACGCGGCGAGCAGCAGGCCGAGGCCGAGGCTCACGCCGACGAGGATGGTCATCCGCCCGCGCCCGACAGCACCGCGGCGAGGTCGAAGCCCCCGGCGATGAACCCCGCGGTCTTCGCCGGGTAGCTTCCCGTCGCTGCGAGCACGTGGTGCTCGAGCCGGAAGATCGTGCTGGCCTCGATGACCGTTCCCGTCACGACGCCGCTCGGCGCGACGATCTCGGTGATCCGCCGCCGGCCCGACCGCTCGAGCTGGCAGTGCACGACGATGTCGATGACGCTCGCGACGGTCGGCACCACGAACGAGGAGTCGATGTTGCGGCCCGCGAGCAGCGGCAGCGTCGCGAGCTTCGATAGCGCATCACGCGCGCCGTTCGCGTGGATCGAGCACATGCCGGGCAGCCCGGAGTTCAGGGCGATGAGTAGGTCGAGGGCCTCCGCCTCGCGCACCTCGCCGACGACCAGGCGGTCGGGACGCATCCGCATGGCCTCCTTGATGAGGCGACGCAGCGTGATCTCGCCGGTGCCCTCGAGGCTTGGCTGGCGGCACTGCATCGCGACGGTGTCGCGGGCAGCGAGGTCGAGCTCGAAGGTCTCCTCGACGGTGACGATGCGCTCGGCGGGACGCGCGACCGACAGCAGGGCGTTCAGCAGCGTTGTCTTGCCGCTCTGGGTGGCCCCGGACACGAGAATGTTCTGCCCGGCGAGCACGCACATGCGCAGAAACTCCGCCGACTGGCGGGTGAGCGAGCCGAGGGCGACGAGGCGGTTCAGGTCGCGGATGCGGGCGGCGAACTTGCGGATGTTGACGGCCCAGTGCTTCTGCGTGACATCCGGGATCACGACGTGCAGCCGCGACCCGTCCGCGAGCGAGGCGTCGACGAATGGCGAGCTGAGGTCGACGCGGCGGCCGGAGGACTGCAGCATCCGCTCGACAAGATCGCGCACCTCGGTGCCGGTCAGGCGGATGCTGGTCAGCTCGGGCACCCCGTGTCGGGCGATGAACACCCGCTCCGGCCCGTTGATCCAGATCTCCTCGACCTCGGGATCGTCGAAGTGCGGCTGCAGCACCCCGAACCCCGTGATCGTCGCGACGATCTGCCGCGCCGCGAGCTCCTCGTCGGCGAGCATCGGGAGGGAGCCGCCCAGGGCCCGCTCGCTGTAGCGCTCGACCGCGTCGCGCACGTAGCGACCCGCGAGCGCCTGGTCGCTGCCGAGGTCGACCCCGTCGAGGCGCACACGCTCGCGCACCTGCTCGGTGATGAAACTCAACGCGGACGGCATTGGGCCATCATGGGCGCGCGGGCGGATACGCGAGCTGGGTTATCCACAGGACGCCGGCGCAGGGCTCCTGACTGCCCAAGCCTCCAGCGGCTCCGGCTACTGGCGCCTCCCGAGCGACCCGTGCCAGAATGGGCGGGGGGCCCCGGCAACCGAAGATTTCGCGGGGCGCCCCGGCCAGCGACCGACGGAGATCTCGTGTGGCGATCCCGCCCTCATCGAAAGGCCTGACGATGTCTGCACCCACGCCCACGTTGACCGCTGACGCCGCCGGGCGGCGGAGCGGCCGAGGCCGCACGTCCGTCCGCACGATCGCCGACGTCGCCCGCGGCGCCATGATCGGCGCGGCCGAGGTCGTGCCCGGCGTGAGCGGCGGTACGATCGCGCTCATCGTCGGCGTCTACGGCCACCTCATCGACGGTTCCGGCCACCTCGCCCGCGGCGTCGCGCTGCTCGTGGCCGACGGGCTCCGCGGACGTGGGCGCGCTCGCGCATCCACCCACTTCCGCTCCGTGCGCTGGGGCGTCGTGCTGCCCATCGGGGTCGGGATGATCGCGGCCATCTTCATCGCGGCGAAGCTCCTCGCGCCACTGCTCGAGGAGCATCCGGTCGGCACCCGCGCCGTCTTCGCCGGTCTTATCGCCGCCTCCCTCGTGGTGCCGATCCGCATGGTCGGCGCACGCTGGCGCACGCGCGAGATCGGGCTCGCGCTCGTCGCCGCCGCGATCACGTTCGCCCTCACCGGGCTGCCGCCGGTGGGCGAAGTCGACCCTCCCCTCTTCCTTGTCGCGATCGCCGGCGCCTTCGCGGTCTGCGCCCTCGTGCTGCCCGGCGTATCCGGCTCGTTCCTGCTGCTGACGGTCGGCATGTACGCGCCGACCCTCGCGGCCGTCAACGACCGCAACCTCGGCTACCTCGGGGCGTTCATCGTCGGCGCCATGCTTGGGCTGGGCATCTTCGTGTCCGGGCTGCAGTGGCTGCTCGCGAACCACCACCGGGTGACGCTCGTAATCATGACCGGCCTCATGCTGGGCTCGTTGCGCGCGCTGTGGCCCTGGCAGGGGTCTTCGAACGACCTGCTCGCCCCCTCCGGCAATGTGGTGCTTGTGGGCGCGCTGTTCCTCGGCGGTGGGGTGCTGGTGACCGTGCTCATCATCATCGAGCACCGGCTCGTGGCCCGCAGGCTTCTCTCGGCGGACATCGAGAGCGACCCCGTGCCGAATGCCGTGGAGCACGCCGCGCGCTAGCGTCGCCGCTACACCGGAGCCGCCCGCGGGGTGCCGACGATGGGCCGCAGCTCGTGCAGCGCTGCACGGCGCCACGCACCTCACGCCCGGCGAGCTCCCGGTCGCTGCCGAGGTGAAGCCCGTCGAGGCGCACCCACTCGCGCACCTGGCCGGTGACGAGGCTCAGCGCCGACAGCATCTCGCCATCATCGGCGAGCCCACCCGGCCGCAGAGGGCGTTATCCAGAGGGCCTCGCACCCCGGCTAAACTTGAGCCGCTCGCGGGAGTGGTGAAATTGGTATACACGCAGGTTTTAGGTACCTGTGCCGAAAGGCGTGAGGG
>JAJAZI010000131.1 GCA_026785785.1 Microbacteriaceae bacterium | reverse complement strand
TCGCACAGTCATCGTCGCAGGCGCGACGGGCGAGGCCGGTCACGCGGTGTGCGCGGCGCTGGCCGAGGCCGGGGCTACCGTCGTGGCCGTGGGGTCGAACATGAACAAGCTCGCCGGCGTGCGCGCCGATCACCGCTTCGTCTGCGACCTTGCCGACCTGGGCGCGGTCGAGGAGTTCGTGCGTGCCGTCCACCAGGAGGTCGGCTCGGTCGACGGTCTCATCCACCTCATCGGCGGCTGGCGCTCCGGGCACACCGACCGGGACTGGGTCTGGCTCGAGGAGCGGATCATGACCACGCTGCGGCACACCTCCGCCGCGCTGCGCAACGACTTGGGAGCATCGGAGGCCGGCCGGCTCGCGATCGTCAGCTCGACCGCTGTTGACAAGCCGACCTGGGGCAACGTGAACTACGCGACGCTCAAGGCCGCCGCCGAGACCTGGGTCACGTCGATCGCGAGCGCATGGGCAAAGCTGGGCAACTCGGCCGCGGTGTCGTTCGTGGTCAAGGCGCTCGGCGAGGGAGAGGGCTTCACCCCCGTCGAGGTGCTCGCTGAGCGGGTCGTCTCACTCTGGGACGCGCCTGCCTTCGTGCTCAACGGGCAGCGCATCCGGGTGTAGTGGCCGGCCGGCGGCATCCGGTAGTCAGGAGCATCCAGCCGCGCGCGGCCCCGCGAGAGTGCGCGAAAAGGCTGCTCCCAGGCATCCGGAAGCGCCGATTCACGTACTCTCACCGCATCAGACGCCGAACCGAAGCGGCCCGCGGCGCACGCATCGGCTACGGAGCGGCGCACGCGCACCAGCCGCACGCTCGCAACGTGCCACCAGCACACCAGCAACAACAGCAACAACAACAGCAACAGCAACAGCAACAGCAAACGTTCGCGAGAGTACGCGAAACGGCTGCTCTCAGACATCCGGAAGCGCCGATTCACGTACTCTCACCGCATCAGCCCGCATGCCAGGCCGCCCGCTGGGGAGGTCAGCTCGGTGCCGAGTGGCGGCGTCCACTCGCGCATCCAATTCATTCATGCGCACGTCGTTCACGCGCGTGCCTGAGACACCAGCCGCCTGAGCTAACGGCGCCAGCGCGATCAGGCCACCAGAAATACGCGAGAGTACGCAAAACGGCTGATCCTCGGCATCCGGAAGCACCATTTCACGTACTCTCACTGCATCTGAGGCCGAACCGAAGCGGCCCGCGGCGCACGCATCTGCTACGGAGCGGCGCACGCGCACCAGCCGCACGCTAGCAACGCGCCACCACCACAGCACCAGAGCCCCACACCAGCACACCAGCAACGCCAGCAACACCAGCAACGCCAGCAACACCAGCAACACCAGCAACACCAGCAACACCAGCAACACCAGCAACAACAAACGTTCGCGAAAGTACGCGAATCGGCTGCTGCCAGGCATCCAGAAGCACCATTTCACGTACTCTCAGTGCAATTGAGGCCGACCCGACGCGGGCCGAAAGCGCACTACGGCCGCAGCAGCACCTTCGTCGCGCGGCGCTCGTCCATCGCGGCGTACGCCTCCGCGACCTCGGCCAGCGGAAGCTCGAGGTCGAACACCGGGCCGGGGTTGAGGGTGCCCGCGAGCACCTCGGGCAGCAGCTCCTCGATGTAGTTGCGCACCGGCGCGACCCCGCCGTTCACTCCGACGTTGGTGCCGAAGAGGCGACGGATGGGCAGCTCCGCGCCGCCGTTCGGCACACCGACATAGCCGATCATGCCGCCGGGACGGGCCGAACGGATCGCCTGGTCCATCGACTCCTTGGTGCCGACGCACTCGAGCACGCAGTCGGCGCCGAGCCCGTCGAAGAGGGCTTTCACGCGCTCGACGCCCTCGTCGCCGCGCTCCTCGATCACGTCGGTCGCGCCGAAATCGCGGGCGATCGCCTGGCGGTCGGCGTGCCGGGACATCGCGACGATTCGCGAGGCCCCGAGGCGGCGTGCGGCGAGGATCGCGCAGAGCCCGACCGCACCGTCACCGACCACGACGACGGTGCTTCCGGGGCCCACTCCGGCCGACACGGCCGCGTGGTGGCCGGTGCCCATCACGTCGGAGAGCGCGAGCAGGCTCGGCACGAGCGCGGCGTCCGGCTGTTCCGGCGTCGCCACGAGGGTGCCGTCGGCGTGCGGCACCCGAACGATTTCACCCTGAGCGCCGTCCGCGAAACCGCCCATCCGGTCGCTCGTGCCCCACCAGCCGCCGTGCAGGCACGACGCGCTGACGCCGTTGAGGCAGTTCGCGCAGGTCATGTCGCAGTCGTAGAACGGGGCAATGACAAAGTCCCCGACCTTGATGCGCGCGACATCCGGCCCGACCTCCTCGACGATGCCGACGTACTCGTGACCGATACGACTCGGCTCCTCGACGGGGGTCACGCCGCGATAGGGCCACAGGTCGGAGCCGCAGACGCAGGCGGCGCCCACACGCACGATCGCGTCTCCCCCGGTGCTCAAGACCGGGTTCGGCACTTCCTCGAGTCGGACATCGCGGGCACCATGGATCACAGTTGCTTTCATGCTGAAAGCCTAGACACCCGCGCCTGAGCGTTCATAACCCCGAGACCCTGCTCGCCTAAAGTTGAGGGAACGCTAGGGGGACACGGATGCTCGAGGTACGCGGGGTCGGCCGGTCCTTCGGCGACCGGCAGGTGCTGCACGACGTTACCTTCGATGTGCTCCCGGGACGCATGACCGGATTCGTCGGCAGCAACGGCGCGGGCAAGACCACGACGCTGCGGATCATCCTCGGCGTGCTGAGCGCGG